>JAGHTS010000285.1 GCA_018065225.1 Candidatus Phascolarctobacterium caballi | reverse complement strand
ATTTCTTTCATTCTATCTCGTACACTTTTCTTTTGTGGTAGAGATTCAATAATGTTAAAATCTTTTTTTACACCATCATTTATAAGATCATTTTTTAAGCGTTTATGTTTGCGTTTTTCTTCTGTCGGAGATAATTGAATTTTAACTGATGTTTCTTGTTTTGTTTTTTCAGTATTTTGAATAATAACAGGTTCGGGGGGGATAACAACACCCGGGTTAATAAAATCTGCTTTAGGTAATTCTTTTAAAGCGTTATACATAAATGTATGCCATATTGCCAAAGGGGTACCATTACCTGAAATAGCATAAGAATCTTCTTTTTCTTTTAATGGACGATTATTATCGTCGCCTACCCAAACGGCAGTACATAAATCAGGAGTAAATCCGATAAACCATGCATCTACACTGTCATCTGTAGTTCCTGTTTTACCTGCGGCTGGTCTGCCGATACCCATTCCACTGCCACTGCCACTAATTAATACGTCACGTAAAATATCTACTGTCATGTAGACTGCTTTTTCATCCATTACGGCTCTGCTGGTTGGTTTGTATTCATAAATAATATTCCCGTCACGATCCTCAATTTTTTTTATCGCATAAGGACGCGAATATATTCCATTGTTAGCGAATACACTATAAGCACTTGCCATTTCTATTGGAGTGACTCCATTTGTTAATCCGCCTATGGCCATAGCTAAATTGACATCTGTGTATTTGCCACTGTCAATTAAAGTAGTAATTCCCATTTTTTCAGCATTTTGGACAATTTTATATGGTCCTATATTTTTTGCTAAATGAATTGTTGCAACATTCATGGAACGTTTTAAAGCAGTACGCAAAGAAACTTTTCCATAAAATTTTTTGGTAACATTCTGAGGCTTCCAGTCTTTGGCAAATTCTTCTTCTTTATCTTCAATAATACTGGCAGGTGTGTAACCATTTTGCATAGCAGTTACATAAACAAAAGGTTTAAATGATGAACCTGGTTGACGGACGGCAAGAATTGAACGATTGAATTTATCATCTCCACGCCCTCCAATCATAGCTTTGACTTCTCCAGTTTTTGGATCTATAGCCACTATGGCACATTGTGGTTGATGTTTATGATTATCATCTTCATAAAAATCGGGAAGATGTTGCTTCATTGATTTTTCTGCTTCTTCTTGCATTTTAGTATTTAATGTAGTATATATTTTCAGTCCGCCTTTATAAAGGGCATCAGCATCAAATTCTTCCATTACTTTTTGACCACACATATCAAAGAAATAACTACGGAGATCTATTTCTTGGGTTTTATGTGTTTCACAAGGTTTGATTTCTGTGGTTTTTGCCGATGCTGTTTCTTCAGCTGTCAGATAACCATATTTTTCCATTTGGTCAAGAACCAATTCCTGACGTTCTTTGCTTGCAGCAAAATTTATAAAAGGATTGTAGTAATTTGGGGCTTTAGGAATTGCCGCTAACATGGCTGCTTCAGGAAGTGTCAATTCTTGAACACTTTTGTCAAAATACATGTGAGCCGCACTTTCAATACCATATACACCATAACCAAAATAAATTTGATTTAGATACATTTCTAAAATTTCCGGTTTTGTAAACTGACGCTCTAATTCAAAAGCGATATATGCTTCACGGATTTTTCTTAATAGAGTTCGCTCTTGTGTAAGAAAAGCGTTTTTTGCTAACTGTTGAGTAATGGTAGAACCGCCTTGAATTTCACGCCCGCTTAATGTCATAATGATAGCACGTAAAGTTGCACGATAGTCAATGCCTTCGTGTTCATAAAAACGATTATCTTCAATAGCAATAAAACAATCCTGTACATGACGTGGTACTATATTTAATTCAACAGGGATTCTGCGTTCAGCACTTAAAGCAGAAAAAATAACTTCTCCTGCATCATCTAAAAAAAGACTTGATGCATTAGGGCGAAGAGTTTCCTCAACGTTTTTTGGTGTAAATAACCCTGCAAATCCTAAAGCAATTGCGGCTGTCATAATACATAATGAAATCAAACATAAACCAACAGATTTAAAAAAATGATAGAGATTATTTTTAGTTATTTTTTTTTCGTGCATGCTTTGTATTCATACTGAATTATTATATATTTTTATTGTTTTTTCGTCAATAAATTACAATGATGCAAATATAGTGGTATAATAAGTAATCATGAAATATGTTGAAATGTCAATTAAAGTTAAACATGAAGCGGATGATGTCGTTTCGCAAATATTGATTGATGCAGGAGCGAAGGGAACTGTCATTGATGATCCGGAACTAATAAATAACTTGCGGAAGCATGGTGGCTGGCAATTGACAGATATACCTGAGCAAGCTAATACCGAAATTGTAACAATTACTGCATATTATTTAGAAAATGATTTATGGAAAGAATGTCTAAATAATATAAATCATGAACTTAATTTGATAAAAATGAGAATAGGAGAATTTCAATTTGGCGAATTATTATTTCGTAGTGTTCAAGAGTCTGATTGGGCTAATGAATGGAAACAGTTTTTTCATATTACTCATGTCGGGAAATCGTTGGTTATTAAGCCAAGTTGGGAACAATATGTTGGAAAGGATAAAGAGCTGGTAATAGAAATTGATCCGGGAATGGCGTTTGGTACAGGGACTCACCATACTACATGTATGTGTATGGAAATGTTGGAAAAAGTTTTGCGGAAAGGCTGTGCTGTATTTGATATTGGAACAGGTAGCGGGATTTTAGCTATTACGGCAAAACTTTTAGGAGCAAGTACTGTCAAAGCAGTTGATATTGATCCTGTAGCGGTAAAGGTAGCTAAAGAAAATATTGCAATTAATGGACTGGAGAAAAATATAACCGTTTGCGAAAGCGATTTACTGCATGGTACTGAGGGCAAAGCGGATTTGATTATAGCTAATATTATTGCGGATATCATTATTAAAATGTTGCCTGATGTTCCTCAAAAGCTGAATGATAACGGGGTGTTTTTGGCAAGCGGAATTATAGAAGGCAGGGCAAAAGATGTGGAAGTAGCAGCAAGTAAAGTTGGGTTGAAATTAAATAACTGTAACCATAGGGGTGGTTGGGTTGTAATGCAATTTTCGAGGGTTTAAAGTGCATAGGTTTTTTTTAGAAAAAAATTTTTCAAAAGAATTGCAAATTGTAGGGGCGGATGCAAGACATATTATTAGAGTTCTGCGAATGCAGACAGGTGATGTTGTACAATTGGTATTAGATGATGGGATTATTTGTGAGGCAAAAATTACTGAAATTAGAGATGATACTGTAAAAGTAAATTGTTTGAATGTTTTGGCAGAACCACATGATGCAAAGTTTTCAGTCATTTTGGCACAAGGGTTGGCTAAAGGCGATAAAATGGATTTTGTTGTTCAAAAATCAGTTGAATTGGGTGTGGACGGAATTATTCCTTTAGCATTAGAGCATAGTGTTGTGCAATTAGATGAACAGCGGGCAGATAAGAAAAAAGAACGTTGGCAAAAAATTGCTATATCGGCGGCAAAGCAAGCCAAACGGGATAAAGTGCCTTTTGTAACGAATATTAAAAATTTGAATGACGTTCTAAAAGATAAATATGATTTGGTGTTGATGGCTTATGAAGGGGAAACTCAAATAAGTTTAAAATCGGTCTTGCAGAATAATGTGGCAAAATCGATTTTATTGATTGTTGGACCGGAAGGCGGATTTAGCAATAATGAAGTAGAGCTTGCCGTTAATGCAGGGGCAAAAACTGTATCTTTGGGTAGGCGTATTTTAAGGTCGGAAACTGCAGGAATTGTTGCGTTGAGTTGTATTTTTTATGAAAAAGATAGCATTTAATACTTTGGGATGTAAAGTTAATCAGGCGGATACAGCAAGTATGGAAGTGTTGTTTAGCACAGCCGGTTATGTTGTAGTTGATTTTAGTGATGAAGCGGATGTTTATTTGATCAATACTTGTGTTGTTACAAATGAAGGTCAACGTAAATCACGACAAATGATAAATCGTGTAATACGTCAACATCCTAAAGCGATTATTGTTGTTACAGGGTGTTATCCGCAAACTGCTTTTGAAGAAGTTGCAAATATTGCTGGGGTTGATGTTGTTGTTGGCAATATGGATAGACAGCAGATTGTAGGTTTGGTAGAAAAAGCAATTATTTCAAAAAATTCTGGTGTTATAAATGGGGTGAAAGCATTTGCCGGTGATGATGTTTTTGATGATTTATCGGTCGGAAATGTGCATGAACGGACGCGGGCATTTTTAAAGATTCAAGAAGGGTGTAACCAATTTTGCACATATTGTATTATTCCTTATGCAAGAGGCGGATTGCGTTCCCGCAGTTTAGAAGGGATTAGTACGGAGGTTACAAAACTTGTTGGTGATGGGTATAGGGAAATTGTTTTAATTGGCATTCATTTGGGGTGTTATGGTAAGGAAAAAGGGGATGTAACACTTTTTGACGCAGTGCAAACTGCATTAAATGTTGATGGAGTAGAGCGTTTAAGATTAGGGTCTTTGGAATCGGTGGAGGTAGAGGAAAGATTATTGGAGTTGATGGCAAAGGATTTGCGTTTGTGCAGGCATTTACATTTGCCGTTACAAAGTGGATGTGACAAGATTCTTAATTTAATGCACAGACCTTATAATACAGAAAAATTTGAGCAGTTAATCAGTAAAATAAGGCAGAAAATACCTGATATTGCTATTACAACAGATGTTATTGTTGGGTTCCCTGGTGAAACAGAGCAGGATTTTGATGAAACAATGAATTTTGTAAAAAAAATCGGTTTTGCCAAGATGCATATTTTCCCATATAGCAAGAGATGCGGAACTCCAGCGGCAAATTTTGCAGGGCAGTTGACAGAAGCAGAAAAAGCGTTGAGGGTAAAACAATTGGGCATTTTAGATATTGAAATGCAAAAAGCTTTTATGCAGTCAATGATTGGTAAAACAGTTCAAGTTCTTTTTGAACAGGAAACAGATACAGGATGTATTGAAGGTCATTCAGGTAATTATCAATTGGTTTGTTGTGAAGGAAATGCAAGTATGGTTAATAAAATTGCCGAAGTTGAAATAGTTGGAATAAAAGGCAAGAAGTTGTTTGGAAAAATAAAAAATTTTATTGAAAGGGGAAAATGAAATGAGCGATTGTATTTTTTGTAAAATTGTAGCAGGGGATATTCCTTGTGATAAGGTTTATGAGGATGACCTAATGATTGCTATTAAAGATGTGGCGCCGGCAGCGCCCGTACATGTATTACTGATTCCAAAAGTACACACAGAAAACATTCTTACTGTTGATAGTAAATTGTGTTTACACATGTTAAGTAAGATTAAACAAATTGTTGATAAGTTAGGGATAGCTGAAAAAGGTTTTCGTGTGGTTATTAACACTGGTGATGATGGGGGGCAAACGGTTAAACATTTACATATCCATATTATTGGTGGCAAGGTTTTGGGATGGCCTCCTTGTTAAATTTCTTGACTTAGTTTGCTATGCATATTATAATTATTAAATCAAAAATAGTGACTTTGTTACCATTTTTGATTATTGACACTTCCCCAAGTGGACGGAGGGAGGGATATAGATGACAGAAGTAAAGGTTGGCAAGAATGAAAATTTGGAGAGTGCTTTGCGCCGTTTCAAAAGGGCGACACAAAAAGCAGGAATTCTCTCTGAATTAAGGAAACGCGAACATTACGAAAAACCCAGTGTTGCGCGTAAGAAAAAATCTGAAGCAGCCAGAAAACGCAAATTTAAATAATGGAGGCGTGTCAGATGTCTATTAAGGAACAGTTGGCAGAGGATATGAAGACAGCCATGAAGGAACGTGAGGCGGGCAAACTTCGTCTTAGCGTGATTCGTATGGTACGTGCCAACATTAAGAATGTGGAAATTAACGAAAAAAGAGATTTGAGTGATGACGATGTTTTGGCAGTTTTGCAAAAAGAAGTCAAAATGCGTCAAGATTCTTTGGAAGAGTTTAAGAAAGCAAATCGTTTGGAGTTAATTGCTCAAGCGGAACAGGAAATAGAAATTTTGAAACATTATTTGCCTGCTGCATTGAGTGATGATGAATTGAAAGTTGTTGTGAGTGATGTTATAGCTGCCGTAGGGGCTGCAGGGCCAAAAGATATGGGCAAAGTAATGCCTCAAGTTATGGCAAAGACCAAAGGGCGTGCTGATGGCAAACGTATAAGTGCTATGGTACGGGAAATGCTTGGTTAGTTTTAAAGTTTATTTGAAAGGGGATAAAAGCAGTGGAAGGATTGACAACATTTATAGCTGAATATTGGATGTATCCGTTTTGGCTGATTGTTATTGTGCTTTTTCTGAATTTTATTTCGTTTGGTACATGGGTTTCTGCAATAGCGGCAAATGCGGACGTTTCTATTTACGATTTAATTGGATTGCGTTTGCGCAGGATGCCTATTTCTACTATTGTTTTTCCATTTATTAAGGCAAGCAGAGTGGGAATTGTTGATGTTAATCTTAATGAATTGGAAGCACATTATTTGGCAGGAGGCAGTCCGGAAAAAGTTGTGTTGGCAATGATTTTTGCATTTCGTGCCAAAATACCGCTTACTTTTCAACAGGCATTTACTGTGGATCTGTCAGGACGTGATATTTTGGAAATTGTGAAGGCATGTGTTTATCCGCGTGTTATTCAGGCACCGGCATTTTCGGCACTGACAAAAGATGGTATTGAATTGAAGGTTAAATTGAATATTGCTGTAAGAACCAGTGTAGAAAGATTGATTGGTGCTGTTGGTGAGGATACTCTTGTAGCTAAAATCAGCGAAGCCGTGGCAGATGTTATTGGCGGATTTGATACTTATAATAAGGTTATGGAAAATCCGAATGCGGTATCAGCAGCAGTTTATGCCAAAAATTTGGATAGGGGAACATCTTTGGATGTGGCTTCTATTGATATTGATAAGATTGAAGTTGGCAGAAATATTGGTGGTGCTTTTAAAGTCAACAAGGCAGAGATTGACAAATTAGTTGCCAAACAACAGGCAGAAGCAAGGTACAGCATTATTGCCAATAGAGTACAAGCAGAAAGAATGTTGGCAGGGGAAAGTCAACGTGCCAGTGATAACACTGGTGTAGGTAATGGTCAGTCTGTTGCTGATGGAGGAAGTTTTTATTCTCCGTTGAGCAATAATGTCAGTGGTGGTATTCAAGAAATTTTGGTGGCTGAAACACCATTGACAGTAAAGAAATGATTTTTTAATTTTGTGAATAGCCGTGCCATAAGGCACGGCTATTTGTCTAATGAAAGGAAGGAAAGTAATGGAAAATATTGTTTATTTTTTAATTGATAACGGGTTTATTTATATTTTAGGTTTTGTATTCATTTTGGTGTTTTTAAATTTTGTACCTTTGGGATTGTGGATTAGTGCTATTGCAGCAGGAACACGGATTTCTATTTTTAATCTGATTGGGATGCGGTTGCGTCGTGTACCGGCGGCACAAATTGTGTTGCCCCTGATTAAGGCTAATAAAGCGGGATTGGATGTGAACAGCAATCAATTAGAAGCCCATTATCTTGCCGGCGGTAATGTTGACCGTGTTGTTGACGCGTTGATTGCGGCACACCGTGCTCAAATTGAATTAAGTTTTCAACGGGCTTGTGCCATTGATTTGGCAGGACGTAATGTGTTGGAAGCGGTTCAAATGAGTGTAAACCCGGAGGTTATTGAAACTCCTATTGTATCGGCAGTGGCAAAGGATGGTATTGAATTAAAAGTTAAAGCCCGTGTTACAGTACGTTCCAATATTGACCGTTTGGTCGGTGGAGCTGGGGAAGCAACAGTTATTGCCCGTGTCGGGGAAGGTATTGTAACTACTGTTGGCAGCAGTAATACCCATAGTGACGTGCTGGAAAATCCTGATTTTATTTCCAAAACGGTGTTAAACAAAGGATTGGATGCAGGAACAGGTTTTGAAATTTTGTCCATTGATATTGCTGATATTGATGTAGGCAGGAATATTGGTGCCTCTTTGCAAATTGACCAAGCGGAGGCTGATAAGCGTATTGCTCAGGCACGGGCGGAGGAACGCCGTGCAATGGCAGTTGCAAAGGAACAAGAAATGAAAGCATATACCCAAGAAATGCAGGCCAAAGTTGTGGAAGAACAGGCGAAGGTACCGGAGGCACTTGCAAAAGCATTACAGGACGGTAATTTAGGTGTGATGGATTATTATAGAATGAATAATATTAACGCGGATACACAAATGCGTAAGACTATTGCATCAACAAAACCGGTAACTGAGGAGTAAGATGGATTTTTTTGATGATATTTTAGGCAGAATTATACCGATTATTATTGTTATAGTTATTTTGCGGAATGTATTGGCAATAATTTTTGGACACCAAAGACCGCAGAATGACGATGAAGTGGATGATACTGCTGAAGATTATGAAGTTCAGGAAGAGTATAAAACGGAGCAGAAAACCGATTCTTTAAGCGAGGAAGAACGGAAGATTTTGGAAGAGTTTGAACGGATGATGAAACTGCCCAAAGAACCATTGCCAAAAGAGCCGGAACTTGATAAAACACAGCAGAAAAAAACAGAACAGAAAATTGTGCATGACGGTGACAAAACAATCATACATAAAGATGATGAGCTGATTGTTCATGATAATAAAGGGGTGGTTCATCGTGATGATGAAACTGTTATGCATGATAACAAAGGTGTAATTCTGAAAGATGCAGAAAAATATGAGCGGGACAATTCCAAAATTTATAAGGAAAGGCCATTGATTGAGGAAGAAGAAGTGAAACATGTGGTCTTGGCAGCAGATAAAGTTGCAACAAAAAGCCGCCCTTGTTTTCCTCAATTAGTAAATATAATTAAGTGGTCTGAAATTTTGGGACGGCCTAAAGGTATGTAATTTATGCAGAGTTATTTGATAAAAAAAACATTAAGCCAATGTGCTGCCACAGAAAGTGGCAGCATAGTGTTTCCGGCAGGTGTCCGCAGGCCGGTGGCTTTTGTGTATCCTAATTTTTATCGTATAGGTATGAGTAATTTGGGTTTGCATATTTTGTATAAAATAATTAACGCCCGGGGCGATTGTGCCTGCGAGCGTTATTTTTTGCCAGAGCAGGAATTATTAAGTGAATATAAACGGAGCAAAACATCGCTTTTAAGTATTGAAACCCAACGGGCATTGGCTGACAACGAAGTTGTTTTTGTAATGCTCAGTTTTGAAATGGACTATGAAAATCTGCTGACGGTTTTAGATTTGGGAAATATAAAATTAAGGGCAAAAACAAGAGGGGAAAAAGAACCTTTGGTAATTGTTGGCGGGCCTTGTGCAACCTTTAATCCTTTGCTGTTAAGCGGAGTGGCGGACGCTTTTGTTATTGGTGAGGGCGAGGAAACTGTCAATAAGATTTTGGATGAAGTGACAGAAAACAGGCAAATCACTTTGCAAAAATTAAGTAAGATTCCCGGGGTGTATGTCCCGTCTGTAAAAAACAAGGTGAAACGTCAATGGGTTAAGGAGATAGACAAATATCCGCATACATCAGCGATTATTACATCTCAAACAGAATTTGCGAATATGTATATTGTGGAAGTGGCACGTGGTTGTGGCAGGCATTGTCGTTTTTGTATGGCGGGTTATTGTTTTCGCAAGCCCCGCCACCGTGCTTTGCAAAATATTTTGCAGGATATTGAAAACCGTCCTGTGGGGACGGAAAGAATTGGCTTGATGGGGGCGGCTGTTTCTGACCATCCGCAAATTAAGGAAATAGTTGCCTATTTAAAAGAGAAAAAAATTAAATTTTCGGTGGCATCATTACGGGCGGATACTTTGGATAAAGAAATGTGTGATGCTTTGGGTAACAGCGGTCAAAAAACTTTGACGGTGGCACCGGAGGCGGGCAGTGTCAAATTACGCAAGGCGATAAATAAAGGCATTACGGAAGAACATATTTTTCAGGCATTGGGGTTGGCTGCCCGAAGCGGTATGCATAGCATCAAACTGTATTTTATGATTGGTTTGCCGGGTGAGGATGATAGCGATATCCAAGCAATTTTGCAAATGGTACAGCAGGTTCGCAGGATGATGGACAAAATAGGTTATAAAGGTGATTTGGTGTTAAGCGTCAATGCCTTTGTCCCCAAACCATTTACACCATATCAGTGGGACGGAATGGAAGATGTAAAAGTATTGCGGCATCGTTTCAAGATGTTGACAGACGGATTGCGGTCAGAAACGAAGATAAAACTGATTACAGAAAGTTTGAAAGAAACTGTGGTACAGGCGGCTTTGGCACGGGGTGATGAAAAGATGGGTGAATATTTGCTGGCGGCACACGAAAGCGGTCAAAGTTTGAAAACTTTTATGCAAAGCAAAGGGATAAATTTGGCAGAGATGGCTCAACGCAAACTTAATGTAACAGACATTTTGCCGTGGGAGTTTATTGATATGGGGGTAAGCAAAGATTATCTTTTGCAGGAACGGGAAAAAGCCAAACAGGGAGAGTTCACCGCAAAATGTTTTGACGGTTGTCACAGATGTGGTAATTGTTAAGAAAAACCCGTCGCTATGCTGAACTTGTCAAGCAAAAGTAGACAGTAAAAAATACTAAAAGCCCATTTCTGTTTTATACTGAAGTGGGCTTTTATAATCCAAAGCATAAGCCGCCCGTTC
>JAGHTS010000127.1 GCA_018065225.1 Candidatus Phascolarctobacterium caballi | reverse complement strand
CAGTTACTTATGAATTGATAAAAGAGTGTCCGCAAAGCGGGGCACGGTTAGGAAAATTGCATACTCCACATGGAGTTTTTGATACACCGATGTTTATGCCTGTGGGGACTCAGGCAACGGTCAAAACTTTGACGCCTGAAGAACTATATGATATGGGCAGTCAGGTTATTTTGTCCAACACTTATCATTTGTTTTTAAGGCCCGGTGCCGAGTTGGTTGAAAAAGCCGGCGGTTTGCACAAATTTATGAATTATAAACGGGGTATGCTTACCGATTCCGGCGGGTTTCAAGTTTTCAGTTTGGCAGAAATGCGTAAGATTTCGGAAGAAGGGGTAAAGTTTCGCAGTCATATAGACGGAAGTTCACAATTCCTTTCCCCCGAAATTGCCACCCGTGTCCAGCAGCAGTTGGGGGCGGATATTGCAATGGCATTTGACGAGTGTATTCCTTATCCAAGTGATTTTGAGTATGCCAAGCGTTCAACTTTGCGGACAAGCCGTTGGGCAGAAAGATGTTTGCAGACACATACCCGTCAAGACCAAAGTATGTTTGGGATTGTGCAGGGCAGTATGTATAAAGATTTGCGTAAATTGAGTGCAGAACAGTTGACGGATATGGATTTTGCGGGGTATGGTATAGGCGGGTTGTCGGTTGGCGAGGAAAAACCGTTGATGTATGATATTCTTGGATATACAACAGAACTTTTGCCCAAAGACAAAGCACGGTATTTAATGGGTGTTGGTACACCTGATTGTATTGTGAACGGGGTGAATTTGGGTGTAGATATGTTTGACTGTGTATTTCCTACAAGGGTTGCCCGCAATGGCACGGCGATGACCCATACAGGGCGGATTGTTGTGCGTAATGCGGAGTATGCGGAAGATTTTAACCCGCTGGAAGACGGTTGCGGTTGTTATACTTGCCGTAACTATACACGGGCTTATATAAGGCATTTGTTCAAAGCGGAGGAAACATTGGCTTTACGGCTTTTGTCAATTCATAACTTGTATTTCCTTTTGCATTTTGCAAGGGAAATCAGGGAAGCGATAAAAAATGATTGTTTCCCGCAATTTAGGGAAAAGTTTTTAGCAAATTATATTGCGTAGGAGAAACAGGGAGGTAAAAATGGATAACGAGCAAATGAATTTATTGTTTCAATTCAGTCCAATTTTTGTATTAGGGGCAATTTTCTATTTTATGGTTTGGAGACCACAGGCAAAAGAAAGAAATGAGCGTAGAAAACTTTTGGATTCTTTGAAGAAGGATGACAAGGTATATACCATTGGCGGAATGTGCGGCACGATTGTCAAATTGGATGACAAAATGGTGGTGTTAAAAGTTGCGGACAATGTGGAAGTAACTTTTTTGCGTAATGCGGTCAGCGGATTACAAGAAACAGTTAAGTGACATTGAGGGAGGCAGTTTAAGTTGCGTTGGAATGAATTAGGTAAGTTTTTGATAATAACTTTGGCGATTGTTGGCGGTTTTTGCGTATATATAAGACCGCTAACCCATTCAATAAAGCAAGGGCTTGATTTGCAGGGTGGAAGCCATGTGGTTTTGCAGGCGGTGGAAACGCCGGAAATGAAAGTTGACGATGATGCGGTAAAGCGTAGCGTTACGGTTGTAGAGCGTCGTGTCAATGAGTTGGGTTTGACAGAACCTGTTATTCAACGGCAGGGCAAAGACAGAATTATTGTTGAACTTCCCGGTGTCAAAGACCCGGAAAAAGCGATTGCTATGCTTGGCAGAACAGCAATGTTACATTTTCAGGATGACAAAGGCAATGTTGTTTTGACGGGTAATGATTTAAAGGATGCCAGAGGTCAGATTGGACAAAACAATCAGGCAATGGTCGGTTTGGAGTTCAGCAGTGAGGGGGCAGAAAAATTTGCCGATTTGACTGCAAGAAACATTGGCAGACAGATTGCTATTGTATTGGATGGTGAGGTTTTGACTGCTCCTGTTGTTAATGAAACAATTACTGGCGGCCGTGCGGTAATTACAGGCAGCCGTACGATGGAAGAGGCGGAACATTTGGCAATTCTTCTTCGTAGCGGTTCCTTGCCCGTAAAATTGGAGATTATGGAAAACCGTACGGTAGGGCCGACTTTGGGGCAGGACAGTAAGGAAAAATCTATCCGTGCCTTTATTATTGGTTGTGCCGCAGTATTTGTGTTTATGTTAATTTTCTACAGATTAAGCGGTGTCGTTGCTGATGTTGCTTTGTTGCTTTATACAATGCTGCTTTTGTTGGTAATGCGTTATTTGAACGCAACTTTAACATTGCCCGGTATTGCGGGTATTATTTTGAGTATAGGTATGGCGGTGGATGCCAATGTGTTGATTTTTGAAAGGTTTAAGGAAGAAGTTAAGAAAGGCAGGACTTTGCGTAGTGCAATGTCGGCAGGTTTTGACCGTGCATTCACAACCATTATGGACAGTAATATTACAACATTGATGGCGGCCCTGATTTTGTTCTATATGGGAACCGGCCCGATTAAAGGATTTGCAGTAACTTTGGCGTTGGGTGTTATTTTAAGTATGTTTAGTGCGGTTGTTGTTACCAAATATATGTTGCAATTTTTAATTTCCAGTGAGTTTACGAAAAACCCATGGATATTTGGTATGGGGGCACCAAAAGAAGAGGAGGTGGCTAAACAATGAACGATATTTTAGCCAAACTTCGTTTTTCTATTGTCCGTCATTATAAAATTCTTTTTGGAATCACGATAACTTTTCTTTGTATAGGTATCAGTTCCATGTTGTTCCGCGGTTTTAATTTAGGTATTGATTTTACGGGCGGAACAATTATGGATTTGTATTTTCAACGCCCGGTTGCAGTTGCAGAGTTGAGAGAAGTAATGACTAAACAAGGATTGGGTAACTCTATTATCCAGTTGGCTAACAGTACAGGTGATACAAGTCCTGATGTTTTGATTAGAACGGGTATTATTAGTGAAGAAAAACGTCGTGAAGTTGTTGCGGCATTAAAAGAAAAATTTGGTGATTATGAAATTCAACGTATGGAACAGGTTGACGCAACTGTGGGTGGGGAACTGATTATGCAGGCTATTGAAGCCATTGTTTTGAGTTGGGTTCTGATGATTGCATATATAACCCCACGGTTTGCGTGGCAGTTTGCCGTAGCGGCAATTTTAGCGTTAATTATTGACGTGACGGTAACATTAAGTTATTTTTCGCTGTTGCAGATTGAATTGGACAGTTCGTTTGTTGCGGCACTTTTGACGGTTGTAGGTTATTCTATCAATAGTACTATTGTCGTATTTGACCGTATTCGTGAAAATCTTAAATTACGCCGCCGTACAGAAACATTGTCAGATATGATTGATAACAGTATTTGGCAAACCATGACGCGTACGTTCTATACTTCATTGACATCACTGTTCAGTGTTGTTGCGATTTTCTTGTGGGGCGGTGAAACTATACGCAATTTCAGTTTTGCAATGTTAGTGGGATTTTCAAGCGGTATTTATACATCTTCTTTCCTCGCGGCACCGATGTGGTTATTCTTGCGTGGTAAAAAAGCAGGAGATTGATTGTAAAAAGGAGGTAATGTTATGGCAAATTTAGATGAAACAATGACTTTCAGACGTGATGCAAGCAAGCAACCTGTGGCAGAAACTATAAAAGAAGTTTATGCCGCATTGGAAGAAAAAGGTTATAATCCTATTGACCAATTAACAGGATATCTGTTAAGCGGTGACCCTACATACATTACCAGTTTTGCTGAGGCACGGACGAAGTTACGCAGACACGAGCGGTATGAACTGATTGAAGAAATGGTAAAAACATATTTAAGAAATTTGGTGTGACAATGCGTTTAATGGGGTTGGATGTCGGGACTCGGACGATTGGGGTGGCAGTCAGTGATGTAATGGGGATGATTGCCAATGGTGTTGAAACTATACATCGTACCAGTCCGACAAAGGACTTTGAACGGTTAGAAATTTTGATAAAGCAATATGGTGCAGATACTTTGGTTGTGGGTTATCCCAAAAATATGAATGGCAGTATCGGCGAGCGGGCGAAAGCCTGTGAGCAGTTTGCCAAAGAACTGGAGCAAAGGTTTCAGGGAGTGAAAGTGATACTTTGGGATGAACGGCTCAGTACAGTAGCTGCCCAACGGGTATTGATTGAAGCGGATATGAGCCGTAATAAACGAAAGAAAGTTGTAGATACTGTGGCGGCAACTATTATTTTGCAGAATTATCTTGATAGTGTAAAAAAATATTGAAATGATGAGGAGATTTTATGAAAGACGCAGAAAAAGATATTGCAGCAATGCAAGATGAAGAAGAATTTGAAGATGTGATAGTGTTTACAGATGATGACGGCAACGAACATGCTTTTTATGAGGAGCAACAGTTTGTGGCAGGCAAAAACACCTATGCTGTTTTAGTTGGCTTGCCTGAAGATGCTTGTGCTTGTGGCGAGGAAGAATGTCATTGTCATGAACATAATGAGGATGAAGAAACAGCAATTTTGGCAAAAATTGAATTTGATAAAGATGGTACTCCTGTGTATGTGGAGCCAAATGAAAAGGAGTTTGCTGAAGCACGTGCAGCATACGAAGCACTTGAAGAAGATTGACGATTTGCAAAAATGGATAAAGAAAGAACAATATTTGGTTGGAGCACTTGCGATTCTCGCGGTGTTCTTTTTTCTAAACGTTGTATCGGCAATTTTGGGATATAATAAAAGTTATGCGCCGACGGGACAATTTGCAGTTCGTGTTACTAATGGTATGAGTACGATGGCAATTTCTGAGATGTTGCATAAAAAAAAGCTCATAAAAAATCCGTCCGCATTTCGTTTTGAAGCAAGGTTAAAGGGACTGGAAAAACGTTTGCAGGCGGGAGTGTATTTGATTAACGGCGGTATGAGCAATACAGCCATTATTGACACATTTTTTAAAGGAAATATTCAAATTGCAAGATTAACGGTACCAGAGGGATTTACTGTAAAAGAAACTGCTAAAGCATTGGAAACTTCCGGATTTGGTTGTGCAAAAAAATTTTGTGAATTAGCACGTAATTATGCTCCGTATGATTATATGCAAACAAGGCAAGCTGCAACAGTTTACAAGGCAGAGGGATTTTTGTTTCCGGCGGTGTATGATTTTCCCGCTTCTTACACTGAAAAAGATATTTTGGAAATGATGGTTAAAAACTTTCATGCACAGATGGAGAAAGAGGGAATTTTGGCAGAAGTTGAAAGACGTAATTTGCATTTGCGCAATGTAGTCAATTTGGCGGCAATGGTAGAAAAAGAAGCTGTATTTGAGGATGAAATGCCGCTTATTGCCGGGGTTTTTCAAAAGCGTTTGGATATTGGTATGCCTATTCAGTCGGATACAACGATACAATATATTTTGGGTGAGCAACGGGAAATTATTACATGGAAGGATACGGAAATTGAACATCCGTTTAACACATATAATAGGTTTGGATTGCCGCCGGGACCAATTGCCAGTCCGGGGTTAAATGCAATTAAAGCGGCATTACATCCGCAAAAGACAGATTATTTGTATTTTGTGGCAGAAAAAGACGGACATCATCGTTTTACAACCAATTATAATGCTCATTTGCGGGCGATTAAGGATATAGAGCGTGGCAGATAAAATGCGAAAAACAGTTAAGCCGGAACTTTTGGCTCCGGCAGGTAATTTGGAAAAAGGAAAAATAGCGCTTATTTATGGGGCGGATGCCATTTATTTGGGCGGCAAACAGTTTGGTTTGCGGGCAATGGCGGATAACTTTTCATTTGATGAGATGAAGGAAATGGTAAAGTTCGCACATGATTTGGGTAAAAAAGTTTATGTAACTGTAAATATTTTTGCCCATAATACAGATATAGATGAATTGCCTGATTATTTGCGTGCTGTTGCCAAAACGGGTGTTGATGCTTTGCTTATTAGTGATTTGGGTGTTTGGAATGTGGCTAAACAGGTTGTGCCGCAATTACCTTTACATGTCAGCACTCAGGCAAATACTACAAATTATGCCAGTGTTTTGGCATGGGAAAAGTTAGGGGCGCAAAGAGTGGTTTTGGCAAGAGAATTAAGTTTACAGGAAATTGCTGAAATCGGTTCTAAAACTTCAGTTGAATTGGAATGTTTTGTACACGGGGCAATGTGTATCTCTTATTCAGGACGTTGTTTGCTGAGTGCATATCTTACAGGCAGGGATGGAAACAGGGGGGCTTGCACGCAGGCGTGCCGTTGGAAGTATTCTTTGGTTGAAGAAACCCGTCCTGCGGAAAAATTTTCTATGCAGGAAAATGAACACGGTACTTTTATTATGAATTCTAAAGATTTGTGTTTGATAGAATATCTGCCTGATTTGGTGAAGGCAGGGGTTAGCAGTTTTAAAATTGAAGGCAGAATGAGATCAGCACATTATGTGGCAACAATTGTAAGTGTGTATCGTAAGGCAATAGATGCTTGTTTTGCCGATATAGACAATTATGCAGTGCCACAAGATTGGTTGACGGAATTGGAAAAAGTTTCTCACCGTCCGTATAGTACCGGCTTTGCTGTACATAAGCCGGATGCCGGCAGTCAGGTTTATGCTACAAGCACTTATGAGCAAACCCATGATTTTGTAGCGTGGGTGTTGGATTATAATGCTGAAACCAAACGCGTTTATTTGGAACAGAGAAATCATTTGACGGAGGGTGAGGAACTGGAAATTCTTATGCCGAATGGAAATATAATTTCCCTAATTTTGCAAGATATGCAGGATGCTGACGGTGTTTCTATTTC
>JAGHTS010000024.1 GCA_018065225.1 Candidatus Phascolarctobacterium caballi | reverse complement strand
GAGAAGAGGGTGTCTTGCAACGGAGTTGCAAGACGGGTGATTGATTATTGATTATCAATCCTCAGTCACTTCGTGATAGCTCCTTTTCAAAGGAGCCAAAGGGGGACGGTAACGGCAGAAAAGTTTGTAAATTATCCTTGTCACATATAAATATTTGTATTATAATAATAAAAACTTTACAAGGATAGGAAAAGGTCGTGAACAGGCAACAAACTATATCAAATAATATAGTGGGGGGGTATTGCCAATACTGCTCCTTTGACAGCAACAACATTTGTTGTTGTTTTTTTGTTGTATCTTTGTTATTAACCGTTACAAAATAAGTGTTTTGTAGCGGTTTTCTATTTTTAAGGAGGAAATGTAAATGAAAATCAATCTGAAAAACAAAATTATGCTGGTGGTGCTGGCAGGCAGTATGCTGTGTGCCAATGGGGCGTTGGCTGCTAGGAATTCTCCGGCTTGGTTTGGTAATGGCAATAATGCCACCACATGGCTGGGGACAAAATCTAATGACTTTTCAGGTGCTTGCACAACTGGGGCAAAACTTGTTTTGAACGGCATGGGCAGTACAACTCAGCATGAAGTAGTTTCATTTTCAGAAGCGGACCAGGTTTATGGCGGGTATTCCGAAAATAGTACTGTCAGTAACAATTTGTTAACTGTCAATGGTGGTAATTTTGTTACTGAAAGTATTATTTGTGGAGGACATTCTGAATATGGTAAGGTCAGCAATAATATTTTAAAAATTTCGGGCGGGTCTTTTACGAGTTCTGATTTATATGGTGGTCATTGTTTTGGTGATGGGAATACTGATAATAATAAATTAATTATTGAGGACGGCACTTTTTTGGAAGGGTGTGTATTTAGTGGTGGTTCGAATGGCTCGGGTGGTGCTAATAAAAATATGCTTATAATTACAGGAGGAAATTTTAGTGCTGGGTGTAGTTTTTATGCTGTAAACTCTTATGGAGATAATTTCAATGAAAATATTATAGAGATAAGTGGTGGTACATTTGAAAATGGATGTAATTTTTGGGGAACTCCAAACTTTAAGGGAACAAAAAATACCTTGAATGTAAAAACGAAAATAAGCGGTAAGGCGTATCTGGTTGTTGGGTTTCAAGTTTTAAATTTTACTTTGCCTGTGGATGTTCTTGATAATAATGAACCAATGATGAAAACAGAGGGGTTGGCAGTTAATACTGCAGGTGGTTCCGCAACTATTAATGTCTATGCCGCTAATGGGGTAAAACTTGAAGCGGGGGATGTCATTACTTTGATACAATCTGGCGAAACTTATGATAATTTTACAGGTGGCGATGTACTTGGCGGGGCAGGTGAAGTTTCTATGGAGGGTAATAATTTAATTTTAACTGTGGGGGAGAATTTTGAACAAAAGGCAGGCATAGGCGGTGGTGGTAACGACGACCAACAAAAAGCCCCCGGTGAAGCAATCGCCGCAGGTGGGGCTATGATAAACCAAAGTGCCGATTTGGCATGCGGTGAAGGTATGGCAAGTTTGAAAAAGGAAACAGTGGACGGATTTGCCAACACCTATGGAGCAGTAACAGCAGGACGCAGCAAGTATCAGACAGGCAGCCATGTAGATATGGACGGCTGGGAGTGTTGATAGGGGCAGGCACAACCAAAAACTGGACAAGCGGG
>JAGHTS010000155.1 GCA_018065225.1 Candidatus Phascolarctobacterium caballi | reverse complement strand
TAATAGTAGGAGGCAAGTATGTTACAGCGTAAGATTGAAGCAGTACTTAAAGCGTGGAAGCAGCAGGAAGACCATAATCCGTTGGTAATAAAAGGGTGCAGGCAGTGTGGTAAGACATTTGCGGTCAGACATTTTGCAAAACAGAATTATGAAAATGTTATATATATAAATTTTATGGAAAATCCTGAATATTGTAAGATTTTCTCAGAATCTTTAGAGATTGATTATTTGGTCATGCTTTTCAGTTCCAAATTTCAAAAACGGCTTGTTCCTAAAAAAACATTGTTAATTTTTGATGAAATTCAGGATTGCCCGGAGGCGAGGACCGCCTTGAAATTTTTTAAATTGGACGGAAGATTTGATGTTATTGCTACAGGGTCATTATTAGGGGTAAATGGTTATGGCAACATGCCCAAGTCAGTACCAGTTGGATTTGAAACGATTGTGGAAATGCGTCCTATGGATTTTGAAGAATTTTTATGGGCAAACGGTGTAGAGCCAAAACTGATTTCTTATGTAAAAACTGCTTTGCAAAAAGAAAAAATAATTCCAGAAGCAATACATTTACAATTTAAGCAGCTTCTTCTGAAATATATTGTAGTGGGCGGAATGCCTGCAGTTGTACAACATTTTGTGGATACCAAAGATATGTCAGTTGTATTGCAAATGCAAAGGAATATAGTTAATGAATATAAAGATGATATGGTAAAATATGCAGAAAATAAAAATAAAGTACTTATCAAAGAATGTTTTGAATCAATACCAAAACAGTTAAGTAAGGAAAATAAAAAATTTCAATATTCTGTAGTAAAGAAAAATGGAACATCTGCAACATTTTTAGGTATTCTGCAATGGTTGCAGGATGCAGGAATAGTAGTAAAATGTAACAATTTACATAATTTAGAATTGCCGTTGATGGCACAGGCAAATGAAGATGTGTTTAAAATCTATATGGGTGATACAGGTCTGTTTGTAAGTATGTTAGATGACGGTACCCAGTTTGATATTTTACAGGGAAATTTGTTAAGTTATAAAGGGGCAATATTTGAAAACCTGATTGCTGATTTTTTCAGTAAGATGGGGAGAAAACTTTATTATTTTCGTAAGGATTCTGGACTGGAAATAGATTTTGTCATTCGTTATCAGGGACAAAGCACACTTGTAGAAGTTAAATCAACTCAAGGTAACGCTAAAAGTGTTAAAACAATAATTGGCCAGCCAGAAAAATATCATATACAATCAGCGATAAAATTAGGCGATTATAATATAGGACGTAATGGTAACGTTTTGACTTTACCGTTATATTGTGGATTTTTGTTGGATGAAATTTAATATACAACTTTAATATAATTATTACTTCTAACGTTGATTAGGAAAGACCAAAAATTAAAATTTGTCTCATTTTTGCAGGAATTTGAGGAAAATATTAAAAGTTGTTATATGTGCTAAAATTTGCACATAATGTATGCTATAATCTAATCAATGAAATGAAGTATTGATTTAAAGGAGGTATGATTATGAAGAAATTATTATTGGTCTTAATTATTTGTCTGGGTTTTGGGACAACTTGTTTTGCAGAATTGCGTGCATGGGATTATGGTACTGATGAATGGATTGTTTTTGATACCAACGATACAGACCTGCAGGTGGGTAAGTGGTATGAAGCTTTTGATTACCGTTTTGGCGGTTACCACAGACGGTTTCAGGTTATGGGCAAGGAGTATAAAAACGGTAAGCAATATGTAAAGTTGTGGGATAATGGTTGGGATACATGGAGATATGTGGTTATTGAATAAAATTGAAAAATTAAGAAACACTTCTTTGTAAGTATGATTCTTAAGGAGTTTCAAAGCATAAGTAATTTTGGTAGGACGAAAGTAAAAAATAAATTTTATTTCATTAAACTCTACAAAAATTGACAAAATTATCAAAAAAAACTAAAATAATAAACATAAATAGGCAAAAGATATGGGGAAAAAATTATTACCAAACATTGAAGAAAAGTTAAAAATTATGGGAAAACAGATAAAAATGGCTCGGTTGCGTCGCAGGCTGCCAATAGGTTTGGTGGCGGAACGTGCAGGTATAAGCAGAGCCTCTATTTATTCTGTAGAAAGTGGTTCTCCCTCTGTGGCTATGGGAATATATGCTTCTGTATTAATGGCATTAAACGGGCTGGATGATGATTTGCTTTTGATAGCTAAAGACGATGAATTGGGACGCAAGTTACAGGATTTGTCATTAATAACACCTAAACGTGCTCCACGTCAAAGAAAGTGAAGCAAGTTATGAGTAAAGTTATTTATGTTTATGAAAATAATATTGAAGATATCGATGCTTTAGTCGGGCAGGTATATGTTGAAGAAATTAATGGGAGAGAAGTATTTTCCTTTGAGTATGCCGAAGAATGGCTGTGCGGGCATATAGGTGAAGTCAGTTTTGACCCGAATATAAATATGTATGCTGGCAGGCAATATTTGAATGGTCAAAAAAACATTTTTGGGATGTTAGCAGATTCATGCCCTGACAGATGGGGAAGAATGTTGATGCAACGAAAAGAAAGTATTATTGCCAAAAAAGAAAACAGACATCCTAAGAAACTATTGGAAAGCGATTTTCTTTTAGGTGTTTATGATGGAGCCAGAATTGGCTCTTTACGCTTTAAATTAGACAAAAACGGAGAATTTTTAGCGAATGACAAAAATTTGTCCGTTCCACCATGGGTGGCATTACGTAAATTAGAAAATGCTTCAATGGCCTTTGAACAAGGTGACAGCGACAAAGAGTGGCTTGAAATTTTAATTGCTCCTGGTTCTTCATTAGGAGGCGCCAGACCCAAAGCAACGGTTCAAGATGAAAAAGGTAATTTATGGATTGCGAAATTCCCGTCCAAACATGATGAGTATGATGTTGGGGCATGGGAAATGGTAGTACATGATTTGGCAGTAATGGTGGGATTGGATGTTCCCAAAGCACGATTGGAAAAGTTTTCAGACAAAGGTTCAACATTTCTTGTGCAGAGATTCGACCG
>JAGHTS010000117.1 GCA_018065225.1 Candidatus Phascolarctobacterium caballi | reverse complement strand
CTTCTTCTAAAAGAAATAATTCCCCTTTATTGATTTTTTCCCTGCATTCAATTAAATCAAACCAAACACCCCTATTTCTTTTATCGGTTTCCTTTTTCATTTTTAAATTTATCAAATTACACAAATCATATCCAATAATACTTCGAATTAAATTCACAATTATATTATTGCTCGTCCATATACCATCCTCTGTAATGGAATAAACTGCCATATCATCTTCCAAAAAATATAACTTCCCCTTTTGAATTGTCAAAAAAGTTATTAAATTATCATTAAAACTATTTTCCACTAAATCAAAAGGGAATGACGATATTACAAAGCTACGTGTTAGCATAGAATCAGGGTGAAAATACATCGGTCTTCCCCAATATTCCTTTGGTGCGTATTTACCTGTTTTAATATTATCATCCGTTATATGTTTTTTGTCTCCGTTTAGATATAGCATACTAACATGATGCCCACAGGCAACACAATCACTATTATCTTCTAAATCAAGCACATCCACCTGTTTTTGCAATTTGTTATTATCAGTAAAAAAATCATCACCATCTAAAAAAATAAAATATTCACTGTTCACATATTTTAATAAACTTAACCGATTTTGGGATGCTCTAAACCCTCCTATATACTTTACCCCTTTTTTCCTTGACATTACAGATACGATTATCTTGTTAGGATATTGTTTTTGCCATACCTTCACTCTATCCAAAGTACCATCACATGATCCATCATCACCAATAAAAATCTTATACTCAAAATTTACTTTTTGAGCCAAAATACTTTGTAATGCCCTATCTACATATTTTTCTTGATTATAAAATGTCACTAAAACACTAACTTTACATTCAAATTCCATTATTTCTTACCCATTCAAATTAACCCTATACCAAAGCAAATTACTATTTTCATTTTGATATTGCAAATATCCCAAATTATTATAAAATCCTGTCGCCCTTTCATTATCTTTTTTCACATTCCATACCCTATTATTGTAAATTTTCTAAAAACAAACGGACTTTAGACAAATTTATTACACCTTACTCAAATCAACAAGTATCTCAGATAAGTCTTTGTGAGAAGCAACTTCTCTTTTATCCCAAAAATCTTTATTCCTAAATCCACGATTTAGAATGTAGTAATCAATACCTAAACACTTGGCTGTATCATAATCTGCTTCCGTATCCCCAACCACAATTTGTTTACCATGTAAATTTAACAACTTTATTTTTTCTATTTTATCTTTTGCTCCTAATGACGGATTCGTAACAACAACTTTGCAAGCATATTTTAAAAGATTAAAACGCTCTAATTCCGCAAATAATAATTTTTCATTTTGTCTTCCACTAACATAAAAAATTTTATTGTTTTTTAGCTTTTCCAAAGTAGTTATCGTGTCACTATATAAACAGTCATATTGAATAAGTAATTCGTCTTCTATATGTTTTACCCATTCTTGACTAATGTTTTTCGCATATTCAACATCATAATGTAAAATATATGTCAAATAATCATATGTACCAAAGCCATTTGATTTATATTCCAAATAATCACTTAACACAAATCGCTTATTATCTGCGTCCTCTTTGTATAACAAATTACTCAACAATATTGTATGTCTTTTAGAACTATCTATTAATGTACCGTCTACATCAAATAAATATATCATTTTATTATAATCTCTTTATAAACACGCAATATTTTTTTTATATTGTTATGAATATTAAAAAAATTATCATCAATAACTTCACCAACCACTTTTGCCAACATTGCACGTGTTAATTGAAATCCTGCTGCCGTAGCTAGTCCAGTACCTGCCGCCAAGCGTAAATTGCAATCATATAATTTCCAAATACCATTATGTAATAAAAACTGAACATTAAATGCATATGGTAATTCTACTGATGTTACCAGTTTCCTTATCATGGGATAAAAGATAGAACTATCAACTATTTCTGTTTTAACACATACTCCCGCTTTTACTAATAAGCGTCTTCTTGCAAATAGTTTTAATCTGTTACTATCATTGAATATTTCAACCGTAACTTCATCATAATCACTGCCACGACAATATTCTTGAATTATATTTATTGTACTATCAAATGAACCCCAATTATTTATTATGTCCTTTCCTTTCATAATTTTAATGTCTCGTGACCCAAACCCAAATTTCGGTTTAATAATATATTCCACATCATTACTTAAATCATTAAAAGAAAATAATTGAGGACTTGGTATTTCTATTTTTGAAAGGAAATTATACATTTTTTCTTTATTTGTCAATTTCTCTGTTGCATCTAAAGTTGCAGCCAAAGAAATTATATTTAATTTTTTTACCAAATCAGAATCTTTTGCAAAAATAATATTCTCAATAGGTAATAACGGTACAATAACATCTATTTTATTATTTTTAATAATATTTGTAAGACATTCACAATATGTATCTGAATTAGCCGCGGGAACCTTAAACGTTTTAACGGCATTAATACTTGCCGGAACTAAGTTTGACTCATTTGTATCACATAAATACAAATCTATTTTACTATTAAAAAATTGTTTTATAATTTCACTAATATGCCAAGCTATTGCTGTTCCGCCAGCGGTTACCAACATTTTCATCTTATGCCACCAACTCTTTCTTGATGGCACAAGAGCATAAATAGATAGAAACTATGCCTTCTCCGTGTACCAGAGCAGGTTTTGTAACCCCCCCCTATTTTTTCAGGGATTTTCAATGTTTTTGTAAACCCTAAATTATCATACATAGTAATTGCCCTTTCATTATCTTTTTTCACATTCCAATAAATCTCTTGCAATTTCAATTTTTCAAGACCTATTTTAATGATTTCCTGCATGGCAAACCTACCAAACCCTTTACCCATCGCACAACTGCGGATAGCAATGGCAAACTCCGCTTTTTTATGTTCATAATCAATATTTTTCAAACTAACAGTTCCCTGATATTCGTCAGTATCATTCACAACTGCCAAATGCAAATTGTTTTTATCATTCTGCGATTTATTTATAAAATTTTGACAGTCGTACAAAGTCAATTTGCTGAAATCTTTTGCCAAATGTTCTGTTACATTTTTATCATACATCCATTCCAACATTAATGGTGCATCTTTACTTTTCAACTTACGCAAACGCATTTAACTTCTCCACCACATAATCAATCTGCTCATCCGTCATACCATAAAACATAGGTATGCTCAAAACCGTAGCACTTATTTCTTCCGCAATAGGCAATTCTCCCTTTTTAATCCCCAAATCACTATATGCCTCCTGCAAATGCATGGGTATCGGATAATGCTTAACGGTTTTAATGCCATTATCCGTCAAATATTTTTCCAGTTCATCCCGTCTGTCGCAACGGATAACAAAAACATGATAAATATGTTCATATTCCTTTGTTGATGCCAAAGGTAATTTAATCAACGGGTTTTTTATTTCACTTAAATATCTTTTGGCAATCTTCCTACGACAATCATTCCATTTATCCAAACGGGGTAATTTAATTCTCAAAAATGCTGATTGCAATTCATCCAAACGACTATTTGTGCCTTTGTAAATATGATGATACTTGTAATCAGAGCCATAATTTCCCAAGGTGCGCACTTTATCTACAATCTCTTTATTATTCGTAACTACACAACCTGCATCACCCAAGGCACCTAAATTCTTGCCAGGATAAAGACTGAAACCGGCAGCATCGCCAAAAGTACCAACTTTTTTACCTTTATATTTTGCCCCATGTGCCTGTGCTGCATCTTCTATAACTTTTAAGTTATATTTTTTTGCAATAGCGTTTACTGCATCCATATCT
>JAGHTS010000079.1 GCA_018065225.1 Candidatus Phascolarctobacterium caballi | reverse complement strand
GTTTGAAGAAACGAGTATAGAAATCAATCAGATTTTTGATGAAATATATGGTGTGAGCTAAAACTTAAAGAAATCGTTTACACATAATTCTTGACAGGACCCATTTTTATCAAATATTCTATTTAAAAAACAAATTTTTTAGTAGTTTTGACGTCAAAATCTGTTTTTTGACGTCATATCTCAAGATTTTTAGCATAAAAATGATTTTTGAACCATATCATTTGTTTTTTCATTTTACAAAATGCAAAAAGTCAAAATAAATCTAACGTTAGATTGAGAACGCTTTTCTTTAAGTTTGTCAGTTATAAAACTATTTTCTTAACAAAAAAGCAGTTAAATCAACGATTTAACTGCTTTTGATTTTAAACCTTATCTTATCCCAAGTTTTTCAACAATGGCACGGTAGCGTGCAATGTCTTTGTTTTCCAAATATTTTAAAAGACCACGACGATGACCTACCATTTGCAACAAGCCACGACGGGAATGATGGTCTTTGACATGGGTTTTTAAATGTTCTGTAAGGTACTTAATTCTTGCAGTCAACACTGCAATTTGCACCTCAGGAGAACCTGTGTCACCATCTTTACGGGCATTTGCCTTAATGATTTCCTGTTTGCTTTCTTTTGCTAACATCTTTTTCCCTCCTATCTTTAACAAATCACCTGTTACCGAGTTCGCCGCAGGAGACGCAAACGACCAAGTAAAGGTTAAGTGCTTGCTATGATACCACTTTTACAAAATATTCGCAAGTATAAATTTTATCCTTTTTTAACTGCTCTTTTAATTCAGCCGCTGTTGCAAATTTTTGTTCATTTCTGATTTTTGCCAAAAATTCAACCGCCACATCTTCACCATAAATATTTTGACTGAATTTTAAAATGTGTACTTCCAAGCGATGGTTAGTATTGCCAAAAGTCGGATTGTTGCCCACATTTGCCATTGCGGAATAACTTGAGTTTTTGTACCAAACCTTGACAACATACGCCCCATACATCGGCACTTCATAATTGCCAAAATCAAGATTAATAGTGGGATAACCCAAAATCCTGCCCCGTTGTTCACCCTTAATTACTTTTCCCTCTATCACATAATTTCTGCCCAATAATTTTTGTACTGTCAGCATATCACCTAAAACGATATTTTTGCGGATACAGGTGGAACTTACCGTTTCACCATCAACTTCAACCATCTTTTTTATTGTCGCTTTTGGAATATCAGTACCTTTGCCTTGCAAATTTTTGCCAAACAAAAAGTTTTCACCTACCACCACACTATAATCTTTAACCATATTTATAAAATCAGCCGCAGTTACATTGGCAAAACCTGTATCAAAATTCAATTCAACCAACATATCAAAACCCAAATCCGCCAGCAATTTTTCTTTTTGCTTTAACGAAATAATTTCTTTGGGCATTTTTGCAGGGGCAATAACGGACAACGGGTGGTTAGCAAAAGTCAGCACCGCCGAAAGCACTTTTTGTTCCTGTGCCAACTGCACCGCCGTACGCAAAACACTTTGATGACCTATATGTATACCGTCAAAAGTACCTATTGCCAATACTGACCCTTTTTTTAATTCACTTAATTGTTTCACTATCTGCATAAAACTCCAAAACCTTTTCCGCTTTCACTATTTCCTGTTCCGCTACCGCCACCGCCAAAAAATCACCAACGGGTGACAATACTGCATATCTGCCATTTTTAATTCCTCTAATAGTTGTAGGCACACCACTGGTTATACGATATGCCTGCTTGGGTGTGGTTTTCAATTGTTCCAGTTGCACCACATCTATGGGTTTTTGACTGCACGCCAAATAATTTTCCTTAATTTCCGTCAAGGTATGTGCATCTTCAATAGTAAAACCTGCCACCTTAGTCCGTTGCAAAGTTTTCAATGTACCCACAGTTCCCAACGCTTTGGCAATGTCCTCTCCCAAAACCCTAATATAAGTCCCCTTGCTGCATTGTACTTTAACCTTAAAACAAGGCGGATTCCATTCCAATAATTCCAACGCAAAAATTTTTATATCACGTGGCTTCCGTTCTACCTCTTCCCCACGTCTTGCCAACTGATAAAGTTTTTGCCCATGAATTTTTATGGCACTGTACATAGGCGGAATTTGTTTTTGCACACCTGTAAATTTTTGCAAAATATTTTTAACAAACTCCACATCCAAATCTGGTACCGATTGTATCCCAACTATTTCCCCGGAAATATCCCCCGTATCAGTTTGTTTTCCCAATACAAATTCTGCCACATATTCTTTTGTGCCATTTACCGCAAATTCTAAAAGACGGGTAGCTGTACCCGTAAACACAGGCAAAACTCCCGTCGCATCAGGGTCTAATGTGCCACCATGTCCAACCCTCTTCATATTCAAAATCTTACGCATAACGGCAACCACATCATTACTGGTCATTCCTGCCGGCTTATTAACATTAAAAACTGCGTTCATTTTTGTTTTTTTATTTCCGTCAAAACTGTTGCAATCGCCTGTTGTAAAGGTAATTTAACAGTACATCCTGCTGCCCGATGATGTCCGCCGCCACCAAATTTTACTGCCACTTCCGCCAAATTCATGCCTGTTGAACGCATAGAAACCCGTACTTCATTTGGCGCCACCTCTTTGAAAAATAACGCTACCTGCACACCTTCAATATTACGACAATAGTTAACAAAATAATCTGTCACTGCGTTCTTGTCGTAATGTGCATTGTCAACATACATATAAGCAATCCTGCCATTATCTACATAAGTCAAAGTCGGCAATGTGACCAACAATTCCGCCATCGTGGGCTTGGACATCACATCTAACGCTTCATTAATTTCATTAGGTTTTGCCCCTGCCTCCACCAACATAGCGCCACATCGCATAGTTTTGCCGGTCGTGTTGGAATAACGGAACGACCCGGAATCGGTTGACAATCCCACCTACAAATATGTAGCAGTCAAAGCATCCAATTCCCATTGCATTGTTTCCACAAGTTCACACAAAATTTCCGCTGTGGCTGCGGCGTTTTCATCTATATAACTGAATTCTGCAAAACCTTCGTTGGAAGCGTGATGGTCAATATTCAATACATGGTCTGCCTTAATGCAATCAGCCACCCTGCCAATTCTTTCCAAAGTGCTGCAATCTAACACACACAACAAATCAAATCTTAACGGTTCTTTTATCCCCTCAAGATTTGTTTCTGTTTTAATTTTGTCCACATCCGGCAAAAAGTTAAAGCCCTTAATGATGTCATCAACAAAAATTGTTACATTTTTGCCTAAACCGGTTAAAATCCGTGCCAATCCCAGCACGCTACCGATTGCGTCACCATCCGGGCTTACATGTACAGTCAAAGCAATGTTTTGACCTTCAAGCAATTTTTTGCCGGCTTCTTTAAGCTCAAGCATTTGTTTTCCCATTATTTTCGTCCCGCTTAATTTTTGCCAACAATTCTTCTATATGTGCAGAATATTCCGCAGTTTCATCTTTTATAAAATGCAGTTCAGGTGTATAACGCAAACGAATTCTTTTCGCAATTTCAGAACGGAAATATCCCAAAGATTTTGTTAACGCCTTCCATGTTTCTTCCTTACTTTCTTCAGAACCATAAAGCGAAACATAAATCTTGGCATGACTCATATCATCTGAAACTTTTACTTCTGTAACAGTAATATCGTGAATTCTGCTATCTTTAACATCAAACAATAACATGTTACTTATTTCATGTTGGATAGCTTCCTGAACTTTTTCCACGCGTACCCGTGCCGCCATAACTAAACCCCTACTCTGCAGCTACTTCTTCCAATATATATATTTCCAATTGGTCATTCTCACGTATATCCGTAAACTTATCTAAGGTGATACCACACTCAAATCCTTGTTGTACTTCCTTAACATCATCTTTAAACCGACGCAAAGAATCAATATCCCCTTCGTGAATAACAATACCATCCCGTACAACACGGACTTTGCTGGAATTAGTAACCTTACCTTCTGTCACATAACATCCGGCAATAACAAGTTTGCTGATATGAATAATCTGGCGGATTTCCGCCCGGCCCTGTATCACTTCTTTAATAGTCGGAGCCAACATACCTTTTATTGCCGCTTCCACATCATTAATCGCATCGTAAATAACACGATACATACGTGTATCAACCTTTTCTTTTTCTGCCGCCTTACGGGCATTGGCATCCGGACGGACATTGAACCCGATTACCAACGCATTGGCAGCACTTGCCAACATAATATCCGATTCGGTAATCGCCCCTACGCCGGAATGAACTACAACAACTTTTACCTCATCATTCTTTATCTTTTCCAAAGATTGTTTTATTGCCTCAACAGAACCCTGCACATCTGCTTTTACCACCACATTCAAATCTTTGATTTCCCCTTCTTGAATGCGTTGGAATAAATCATCCAAACTTACCTTGCCAGTTGTCTTAACTTCTTCTTCACGTAATTTGGCTATACGTTTTTCCGCAACAGCACGGGCAATTCTTTCTTCTGTCGCATCTAATATATCTCCTGCCTGCGGCACATCATTAAGTCCCAAAACTTCAACTGGTGTTGACGGAGGCGCTTTTTTAACCTTTTCACCCCTATCATTAATCATTGCACGGACTTTACCATAAGCGGTACCGGCAATAATTGTATCTCCCACATTTAATGTACCACGTTGTACAAGCACAGTTGCAACCGGACCACGTCCTTTATCCAATTGTGCTTCAATAATCGTACCTTGCGCGGGCAAATCAGGATTTGCCTTTAATTCACCCATATCTGCAACCAACTGAATCGTTTCCAACAAATCAGTTATACCTGTCTTTTGATGGGCAGACACTGGTACCATAATGACATCTCCACCCCAATCTTCAGGTACAATCTCTTTTTCTGCAAGTTGTTGTTTAACTCTGTCTGCATTGGCTTCCGGCTTATCTATCTTGTTGATTGCCACTACAATAGGAACTTTTGCCGCCTTGGCATGATTAATAGCTTCAATTGTTTGCGGCATTACACCATCATCAGCCGCCACTACCAATACTGCCACATCTGTAACCTGCGCACCTCTTGCACGCATTGCCGTAAATGCCTCATGACCGGGTGTATCCAAAAATACAATTGGTTTGCCGTTATAATTCACTTTGTATGCACCAATATGTTGCGTAATACCACCTGCTTCACGGGCGGTAACATTTGTCTTGCGGATTGCATCCAACAAACTGGTTTTCCCGTGATCAACATGTCCCATAACCGTAACAACCGGAGGACGGGGCAAACGTTTTGCCGGGTCATCTTCAATTTCCGGTATTTCTGTTGGATCTTCTTCAGGTGCTGCTGCTGTAACATCACAACCAAATTCATCTCCCAATAAGACAGCAGTATCAAAATCAATATCTTGATTGATTGTAACCATCATTCCTAAAAGGAATAATTTTTTTATAACTTCTGCTACTTCACGCTTAAGTAATTGTGCAAACACTTTGACATTAATGCTTTCACCTACCTCAACATGGGTTGGATAAACAATGTTTTTTACAACAGCCGCTTTTTTCGGCTGTTCCGGAAACATCTCATGCCCACGACTGCGATTAGGCCTTGATTCTTTGGTCGCATACTTGCCGTTGTGCCCGTCATTTTTATGAAGTTGCTCATTCTTACGTCTATCTGCTCTTTCGTTCCGTGAAACTTTGTTCTCGTATGAATAATCTACTTTCTTTTGTTCTTCAGATTTATTTTTTGGGCGACCACCACCTCCTGGTGTTTTCGGCCCTTGATTTCCAAATCCATTTCCCCTTGGGGCATGGTTTTCGCCATTCTTTCCCCGATTACGGTTAAATCCCTGACCTTGACCATTTTTATCACGATTCCATTGGTTTCCACCATTGGGTCTTTGCCCTTGCGGACGTTGTTGATGTCCTTGCGGACGTTGTTGTTGAACTTGCGGACGTTGATGT
>JAGHTS010000015.1 GCA_018065225.1 Candidatus Phascolarctobacterium caballi | reverse complement strand
TTTAACAGTGATATAAGTACCGATGCGGACAATCTTGCCAACGCAGGCAAAAAAACAATTAACAGCGGTAAAACTTTAACTTTTATTGATGGTGTGGTAGCAGATAAATTGGAAGGGGCAGGGAACTTGAAATTTGCCACAGATATGAGTGTTGACGCAGATAATCTTGCCAACACTGGAACAAATACAGTTGAAAGTGGTAAAAAAGTAACTTTTACAAGCGGAAAAATTAGGCAAAATTGGGACGGGGCAGGAACGGCGGAATTTAACAACACAGTTAGCGTTACAGACGGAGTAAATTTGGGAACTGCGACAAACAATGTGAACGGCACACTTGATGTTGCCGGAAATATCACGGCAAACAACATTAATTTCAAAAGTGGCAGCACCTTGAAAGTTGACGGTTCAAAAATCACAAGTACACCTGCAATCAGCGGACTTACAAGTGCAAGTGTGGAAAGCGGTGCAAAACTTTATATTGCAAATGCAGAAAAAGAAACGGAGTATAAAATTCTTGACGGAAGTAATCTTGATGTGCAAAGTTGGACAACAGACGAAACAGCAACAGGAATAAATGCAAGTTATGGGTTGCAAGTTGATACTGTTACTAATGATGGTTCGGTGTTTAATATAACTTTTAAAGAAAACACACAGGCAACAGGCAGTTCCGATATAAAGAACATTCTTGTTAATTTGCCTGCGGGCGGAAAAGTTAAAGAATGGGTTGATAATATTTCCACAAGTCAGGAAGATATGAAAATACAAAGTAATACTATTAATACAATGGCAAACATGGCACAACTTGCCAATGTCCAACACGGAACTTATGAAATAAATAATTTTGCGACAGAAAATATATTTGAAAGTATGAGTTCAGAACATATACCAATAATTGAACACGAAAGACCGAAATTGGAAAATATAGATGCATCGGACGGAAAAGCAGAGATAATTACTATTCCAACAGGGCAAATGCAAGAAGAATTGACCCGTGAGGAAACACAACAAAATTATGAAAAGCGGGTTTTGGCAACCATAATTCACAGCAAAGAAAAAATAGACGGTATGGAAACGGGACACTTGGAACAGAACAGTACTTTGCAATACAATGGAACAACAGTCGGTGCCGACCTTTGGAGCGGCAAGCACGGATTTGGTGGCGTGGCAGTAACCTATGCGGACGGAAATTTTGCCAGTTCGCAAGAAGTAAGCAATGTAAAAAATGATGCAGATTTCTATGGAATAAATGTTTATAACAGACAGGACATTAAAAAAGTCAGCATACAATATGACATTGGCTATACTCACACCGACAATGACGTAAAAATGCACACACTTGGAGCGGAAGAAGTTACCGCCAAACCCAAAGTTGACGCATATAGTGCTGGCGTAAAATTGGAACAACCAATCAAAATTGGCAAAATGGCAAAATTTATACCCTTTATCGGTGCAAGATATATGTTTTTGAAATCTAAAAACTACACCAACAATTTGGGACTTGGCTATGACACAGACGACCAACACCTTTTTAAAATACCAATTGGACTAACGCTTAAAGGGGACTACCAAACAGACGAAGGATGGCTGCTTTCAACCCTGATTTCAGCGGGCTATACATGGAACTTGGGCGACAGGGACGGAAAACAAAATGTAAGTTATGGGGGATATAGCGATATAATTGATTACAGCATTGCCGACAAAGGGGAATATTTTGTGCGTGCGGCAATTCAGGCGGCTTATGAAAAACTGCTTTTTGAACTTGGCTATCGTTATACAAAAGGCAAGACGACAAGGGATAACAAGTGGTACCTTAACATGAATTGTGAATTTTAAAAATTTGTTGTAACAGAATAAAGAAAAATAAACACAAAAGCCACCCCTTCGGGTGGCTTTTGTGTTGCAAAAGTTAAAAGCAAAATAATATTTTGATAAAAATCTTGTGTTTTGACGTCAAAAAAGCGATTTTGACGTCAAAACTGACTAAAAAAGTAATCATTTTTGTATTTTGCATTTTGAAAAACGGTCCTGTCAAGAATTATGTGTAAACGATTTCTTTAAGTTTTAGCTCACACCATATATTTCATCAAAAATCTGATTGATTTCTATACTCGTTTCTTCAAAC
>JAGHTS010000145.1 GCA_018065225.1 Candidatus Phascolarctobacterium caballi | reverse complement strand
TAACTTCCTGCTCCGCTTAATGTTCCTTCCACTTTGGTTTCGTCTGTAAATTTTACTTCCCCTGCATTTACAATATTCCCTTTTAAATCCGTTTTGCCGCCAACATTTAATTTTCCACCCGCTGCCACATCAAAATTCAAATCAGTGTTACCCTGTGTATTTCCACCATTCACATTCAAGGTCTTTGTCCCTGTATTAACTGTCATTACCGAAGATGTTTTATTCAAGTTATGCCCATTCAAATTTATATTCAAAGAATCGTGGCTTTGTGTTACTGCCGCCATATTGGCTGTGCCTGTATCTGTGTAATTATAGTCAGCAGTCAAACTGAAAGTGTCTGCTGTGGCATAGTTTGTTCCCTCAATAAAATCTTTGAAAGTAATTAAAACAACGCCAATATCGCTGCATTTCATAATTCCGTTACCGCCAATTTCAAATTTATAGGTATGATTATTGGTCATAGTTATTGACCCGATCGGGCTGTTCACGGTATATGTGCCGTGCGTGGGCGTAGTTCCGTTTTCTTTCATAAATGTTAGGTTTGCATCGCTGGGCAGCCCTGTTGGATTGTCCGCCGTGATGTTTATGCTTTTAACATTTATTTTTGCCCCGCTGTCCACTGCATTTGCCAAAAGCATATCATTTGTCAATGCAATCAAATTAACATCCAACCGCAAATCTATATTGCCTTTTAATGTTCCCACATTTAGAGTGTTGATGGCACTGTCCGAAGTGTTGTCCGTCATATTCAAAATTTTTCCGTTGCCATCCAAAATCCCTGCTATGCTTTTGTTTCCCAAAACAGTTGTTGTTCCGCCAAGTTTAACCGTTCCATTTCCATCAATATTTTTTTTCAATGTTCCGCCGTCCAAAGTCAAAGTTACACCGTTATCAACATAAAGTGTATTTTGCTTGCCCAAAAGTTCACCGGCACCCGTTGTCAAATTTTTTGTCAGATGCATTTCCGTTCCTTTGCCGATAACCAATGCCCCTGCCGAAGCAAGATTAAATTTTTCCACATACCCTGTTTCATTTTTATCTTTGTCGTAATAGGCAATATCAAATTCCCCGCTGACATTATTCGCCAAAGTTACATCATAAGTGTTCAAAACGCTGTTAAGATTATCTCCAACATAGGTGCTTACGGGAAGCCCAGCCATAGAAAAAACATCTGTTAAGGTAAGCAAAGTTTTATTGCCCGTGATTGTGGGCAAAACAAAATTTACTTTATCAAAATTGGCAATTTTTTTGATTGCAACAGAATTTTCAATTTGCAAAGTGTTGTTGCTGTGGGAAGAAGCGGTATCATTATAACCATACACTTCGGCAGCACTTAAATTGCCGCCGCTGATGGCAACTGTGTTTCCGCTTACTTCTCCACATCCATCAGTAAAACCATAAGTATAACCGCCATAAACTTCATCACTAATCGTACCACCGCTAATTATAACCGTATTCCCACTTATTTTACCATTTTCCCGACTAAAACCACCATAAACATAGTCCGCAATAAGACCACCACAAATTGTTACTGTATTTTCACTAACCTCTCCGCTCCCATATCCCCAACCACCTTCAATACCTGCACTAATTGTACCATTTGTAATAGTAACTGTATTTCTGCTTACAATTTCATCGCGAAATCCAAAACCACCAACAATAAGATAATCAATCGTACCACCATTAATTATAATTGTATTTTCACTTGCTTCGCCATCGCTACTACCGCCATAAACTTCACTTTCAATCACACCATCGTTAATTATAACCGTGTTTTTACTGACTTTTCCATTATTACTAGAACCACCAATAACATCATCCCCAACCGTACCACCATTAACTATAACTATATTTCCGCTTACTTCTCCATTTTCATACGAATACCCTCCATAAACACTCCAATTTATTATGCCTCCATTAATTGTTACTATATTTTCGCTTACCTTTCCACTCCCTTCACTATAACCGCCATAAACATCGAACCCTATCTCACAAGAATTAATTGTTACCACATTTCCACTTACTTTTCCATTTTCTTTTCCATAGCCACCATAAACTTCTTCAAAAATCGTACAACCAGTAATTGAAAGTGTGTTTTCGCTTACTTCTCCACTCTTGCTGTAACCTGCATAAACATTATTACAATATTGATCATCATCATCATAATCATTGTCGTTACCAATAACGCCGCCGGAAATTTTAACTGTATTTCCGCTTACTTTTCCGCCAGCATAACTATACCCGCCAAAGACATCGTCCCCAATCGTACCATTGGTAATGATAACCGTATTTCCGCTTACATCTCCATCATCGCCATAACCTCCATAAATATCATTGTCATGGTCATCATTATCAATAAAACCACCATTAATAGTTACCACATTTCCGCTTACTTTCCCATTTTCTTCACAATAACCGCCATAAACATCGTCCGCAATAGTACCATTGGTAATAATAACCGTATTTTCGCTTACATCTCCATCAT
>JAGHTS010000277.1 GCA_018065225.1 Candidatus Phascolarctobacterium caballi | reverse complement strand
ATAATAAAAATTAGATTTTAATATTATATCATAAAAATTTACAATATTAAAATCTAATTTTTTTCAGTATTTTTAATATTTTACGACAAAGAATTAAATATCTAATTGCTCTCCCTCTGATTTGGCAATAACACAACTAACAACTGTATCCCCTGTCACATTCAAAGTTGTTAACCCCATATCCAAAATTCTATCAATCCCTGCTACCAGAGCAATACCTTCTGGCGGCAATCCCACAGCTGTTAAAGTCATTGTCAGCATAACCATTGCCCCACCCGGGACTCCTGCAACCCCAATAGAAACAATAGTTGACATTACAAGAATGAGTATATACTGACTTAAACTCAAATCAATTCCATAAATTTGTGCAATAAAAACAGCACAAACACCTTCATAAATAGCTGACCCGTCCATATTAATCGTTGCTCCCAAAGGTAATACAAAAGAAGCAACTTCCTTACTAATGTTTATCCACCGGCAATAAGTAATACTTACTGGTAATGTTGCCCCACTGGAACAGTTAGAAAAAGCAAAACAAATGACAGGAAATATCTTTTTTAAATATTTTGTAACCTGAATTTTTACAAGCCGTAACAAACTGCCATAAACAAGCACTGCGTGCAAAAAGAATACCGTGTAAGCACATACAATAAGTTTTGCCAATGGCATAAAAACAGTTGCACCATTTTGTACCACTACCGGCGTTATTAATCCAAACACTCCAAGCGGTGCACCTTTCATTATATAGCCGACAATTTTATAACATACTTTTGCCATCTGTCCCGCAAAATCAGCAACTATTTTAACTTTTTCCCCACATACAAGCACACCAATACCTATTGCCAAACTAAAAACAATAATTTGCATCATATTTTCTTCTGCCATTGCCCGTACAGGGTTAGACGGGAACCAATCAATCAGCATATTGGCAACAGAGGGTATCTCTTTAACGTTTATATTTGGAATCTGTAAACTCAAACCTACACCGGGTTCAACCAACACCGCCACACCAACTGCCAAACAAGAAGCGATTACTGTTGTCAAAG
>JAGHTS010000180.1 GCA_018065225.1 Candidatus Phascolarctobacterium caballi | reverse complement strand
GCATTCTTTGGCTCTTGCAAAATTTTTATCAGTGCCGCTTTATCAAGTTGTTCCAAAGTAACTGTAACTGGCAATCTTCCTGCAAATTCCGGTATCAATCCAAATTTAATTAAATCTTCCGGTTCTACCTGTGCAAGAATTTCGTCAACAGTAATTTCATCCTTACGGCGAATATCTGCTCCAAAACCAATTGTTTTCTTGCCAATACGGTTTTTTATAATATTATCCAAACCTGCAAAAGCACCACCACATAAAAACAAGATATTTGTAGTATTAATTTGGATCAATTCCTGTTGCGGATGTTTTCTGCCACCTTTAGGAGGAACACTGGCATCCGTCCCTTCAAGAATTTTCAACAATGCCTGTTGCACGCCCTCACCAGACACATCCCGTGTAATAGAAACATTTTCACCCTTACGTGCAATTTTATCTATTTCATCAATATAAACAATACCACGCTCTGCCGCTTCCACATCCCAATCTGCATTTTGTATCAGCCGCAATAAAATGTTTTCAACATCTTCGCCAACATATCCCGCTTCTGTCAAAGTAGTTGCATCACTAATTGCAAACGGCACTTTTAAAATTTTTGCCAATGTCTGAGCCAATAAAGTTTTACCGCTGCCGGTAGGACCTAACATTAAAATATTAGATTTTTGCAGCTCCACATCTTTTTTGGCATCAGGATTTGCCAACTCGTAATTAACTCTTTTGTAATGATTATAAACTGCAACCGACAAAGTACGCTTGGCATCATCCTGCCCAATTACATACTCGTCAAGTATTGTTTTCATCTCTTTGGGTGTCGGCAAATTTTCTATAGCACTATATTCCTGTGTCTGTTCCTCTTTCACCCTTTCGTCAAGCATAGTTTTTGCATATACTACACACTCATCACAAATACAAGCGCCATTACCACTAAATAACTGCTTTACTTGGTCTTCCCGCTTACCGCAAAAAGCACATTGTTTTGGGATTTCCTTACCATCCATATATCAATAACTCCTCAATCAGTGACGTTCCAAAATCGCATCTATCAACCCATATTCTTTGGCTTCTTGGGCTGTCAAATAATGATCCCTATCCGTATCTGCTGCAATTTTCTTTTTAGTTTGACCTGTATGCTTGGACAACACTTCGTTAATTTCTTCCCGTACACGCAAAATTTCCCTTGCATGAATTTCAATTTCTGTTGCCTGCCCCTCTGCACCGCCTAACGGCTGATGAATCATTACTCTTGAATAAGGCAATGCAAACCGCTTTCCTTTTGTTCCGGCTGCCAACAAAACTGATGCCATAGATGCCGCCATACCCATGCAAATTGTTTGCACATTGGGTTTTACATATTGCATAGTGTCATAAATTGCCATCCCAGCAGACACACTGCCACCGGGACTGTTAATATAAAGGAAAATATCCTTGTCAGGGTCTTCACTTTCCAAAAACAACAGTTGGGCAATAACCACATTTGCCACTGCATCATCAATAGGTCCTGCCAAAAATACAATCCGTTCTTTCAACAAACGGCTGTAAATATCATAACTCCGCTCCCCACGGTCAGATTGTTCTACAACAATAGGTACGTAATTCATTATTTTTTCTCATCTTTCTTCGCATCTTCAGGTTTTTCTGCCTTAGTAGCAGAATCAATAATAATTCTTGCACTCTTACGACGTAAAATATTTGCCAACAACAAGCCCATACTATTATTATCACGAATGATTTTCTTTACCTCTTCAAGTTTTGCCCCATGCTGTGTAGCAATAGCTCCAACCTCATCATCCACATCATTCATTCCAACTTGAATATTTTCTTTTTTGGCAATAGCGTCAAGCACAATATCCGCCTTAACATTTTCTGTAGCCGCTTCACGTTGATTTTCACGAATTTTTGCCATATCTTGATTTGTATATTTCATATACGCATCCAAAGTCATTTTTCTGCTTTCCAAACTTAAACGCAATTCATCAACCATTTGACTGATACGATCCTCAATCATCACGTCAGGCACTTCAAACTTGGCATTTTTTACAGCCATATTAATCAAGTCATGTTCCCATTTTACTTGCGCGTCCCGCTCTGCAGCCGCTTTCAAACGTTCCCTATACCCTGCTTTCAGTTCTTCTACAGTTTTGTATTCACTATTTTTAGCGACGTACTCGTCAGTAAGTTCTGGTGCTTCTTTCCGTTTAATATCTTGCACATGTACCTTAAAAATTGCTTCTTTGCCAGCCAATTCTGCTACAAAATATTCTTTAGGGAAAGTAACTTTTACATCTGTGCTGTCGCCTTTACCCAACCCGACAAGCTGGTCTTCAAACCCGGGAATAAAACTGTTAGACCCAACTTCCAACGGATATCCCTTGCCTTCACCACCACTAAAAGGTTCACCTCCAACAGTACCGGCAAAATCAATAATTGCGAAATCCCCTTTTTCAATCTTTGTCCCATCAGGTGTAATTACCATACGGGCGTGACGGTTACGCAACTCTTGTACCGCAGCATCAATCTGCTCATCTGTAACTTTTTCCACTTTTTTGTCAAGTTTCAAACCTTTGTATTCGCCCAATTCCGGCTCCGGCTTTAAAGTTACCGTAATCTTCATTGACATTTCTTTGCCGTCTTCAAAAACCTTATCATCAATTTTGGGATCGGACACGGGAGTTACTTTGTGTTCTTCCAATGCTTTTCTATATGCTTTATTAGCTAATAAATCAAATGCCTCATTGGCAACTGCTTCTTTGCCATAGTGACTCTCAATAATATTACGGGGAGCTTTTCCCTTACGGAATCCCGGAATATTAACATTATTCGCAATCCTTTGTACCGCTTGTTGGAACGCCGCCTTAACCTCATCAGCAGATGCTGTAATTTCCAAAGTGCCTACATTCCCTTTTCTTTCAAACTTTGCCATTTGAACTTAACCTCCTAAATTTATATACATAATATAAAAACTATGCGTATAGATTGAGTAATTGTATCACAAATCACATAAATTTACAATCACAAAACAAAACCCCCAGTCAAACTGAGGGTAAATTTGCTGGAGCGGAAAACGAGGCTCGAACTCGCGACCCCAACCTTGGCAAGGTTGTGCTCTACCACTGAGCTATTTCCGCAAAAGTATTTTATATTTTAATGTTTTGTCCTCATTTTGTCAATGATTTAAGTTTATCTTTTAATTGGTAATACTTATCCGAAATAGTTTTGGCAAAACTGTTTTTAATCATTTTAAAAACCTGCTGTGTATCATTTTGTGTATCTTTTGCTTCTTCATAATTCCGCTCCCCTGATTTCAAATTCAACCATGCGTTAATTAGACTTGTGGAACTTTTCCCCACCCGTAATTCTATTTTCCTACTATACTTAAT
>JAGHTS010000162.1 GCA_018065225.1 Candidatus Phascolarctobacterium caballi | reverse complement strand
GTTTGACTGTGCCGGAAGGTGAATTGGAAAAATTCACGGAGAATTTTAATCAAATTTTAAATTATGTGGACAAATTGCAGAAATTGGACACAAAAGGTGTTGAGCCCACTGCCCATGTTTTGCCGGTATCTAATGTTTTTAGGGAAGATGTGGCAAAAGAAGGCGTGAGCCATGAAGATGCGTTGAAAAATGCACCGGAAGTGCATAATGACGGGTTTAAAGTTCCCCGTGTATTGGAATAAGGGGGGCTGATGATGGAATTATTTAAGGCGACAGCCCATGAGTTGCATGAAAAATTAGTAAAAAAAGAAATCAGTTCTGTGGAATTGACCAAGGCAGTTTTTGACCGTATTGATGCGGTGGAAAAGGACGTACACAGTTATGTAACTTTGGATAAAGCAGGTGCTTTGGCACAGGCGGAAAAGGTAGATGCATTGTTGGCACAGGGCAAGGATATCCCTGTATTGGCAGGTATTCCCGGAGCGATTAAGGATAATATTTCCACTAAAGGTTTGCGTACCACTTGTTCCAGTAAAATGTTGGAAAATTTTATCCCTATTTATGATGCTTATGTTATTGAAAAATTGCGTAAGGACGAAACAGTATTTTTGGGAAAAACCAACTTGGATGAATTTGCAATGGGTTCCACTACGGAAACAAGTTATTTTGGTGCAAGTCATAATCCTTGGAAATTAGATTGTGTTCCGGGAGGTTCAAGTGGTGGAAGTGCGGCAGCGATTGCGGCAGGCGAAGCCATTTGGACTTTGGGCAGTGACACTGGTGGTTCTATCCGTCAACCGGCATCCTTTGTTGGTTGCGTTGGATTGAAACCTACTTACGGCCGTGTTTCCCGTTATGGGTGTGTGGCATTTGCTTCCAGCTTAGACCAAATCGGACCAATTACCCGTGATGTAACGGATGCGGCTTTGGTGTTGAATACTATTTGCGGCAAGGATGTTCATGATGCTACCAGTTTGGATGTAGAGGTGTCGGATTTTACCAAAGCATTAGTTGCTGATGTTAAAGGGTTGAAAATTGGTTTGCCGAAAGAATATTTTGGTGAAGGTGTAAATCCCAAGGTTAAAGAGGCGGTGTTGGCGGCAGTCAAGAAGTATGAAGAATTGGGTGCCAAGATTGTAGAAATTTCCCTGCCTCATACAGAATATGCGGTTACAACTTATTACATAATTGCTCCGGCAGAAGCCAGTGCAAATTTGGCAAGGTTTGACGGGGTGCGTTACGGATATCGCAACCAACAGGCACAAAGTGCTCCTGAAATGACGGCCTTGTCACGTACGGAAGGTTTTGGGCAAGAGGTACGTCGTCGTATTATGTTGGGTACTTATGTGTTGAGCAGTGGTTATTACGATGCTTATTATAAAAAAGCAATGCAGGTGCGGACTTTAATTCGTAAAGATTTTACGGATGCTTTTAAGCAGGTAGATGTTATTGTTACACCTACTTGTCCTGTAACCAGTTTTCCGTATCATGACAAAATGGATCCGTTGAGTATTTATATGTTGGATGTAAGTACTATTCCTTTGAATATGGCAGGGTTGCCGGGAATGTCTGTTCCATGCGGCTTTGCGGACGGGATGCCTGTGGGCTTGCAGTTGATTGGAAAGGCGCTTGATGAAGCAAGTATTTTGAAAGCGGCATACGCTTTTGAACAAGCTACAGATTTTCATAAACAATTTGCGCCTCTGGGAGGTAACAAATAATGACAAAATATATTACAGTTATTGGTTTGGAAGTTCATGCGGAATTAAAAACAAAATCTAAAGCATTTTGCTCTTGTTCCACAGAGTTTGGGGCAACGCCTAATACACATGTTTGTCCGGTGTGCTTGGGCATGCCGGGAGCATTGCCTGTATTGAATAAGCAGGTGGTAGAATTTGCTATCCGTGCAGGGTTGGCCTTGAATTGTGAAATTCAAAAATTCAACAAATTTGACCGCAAAAATTATTTTTATCCCGATTTGGCAAAGAATTATCAAATTAGTCAGTGGGATGAACCGATTTGCCTGCGAGGTCATATTGATATTAATGTGGAAGGGAAAGAAAAACGCATTGGTGTTACCCGTATTCATATGGAGGAGGATGCCGGCAAATTGGTACATAGTGGTGCTACGATTTCTACATCTGACAGCAGTGCGGTGGACTACAACCGTGCAGGTGTTCCCTTGATTGAAATCGTTTCTGAACCTGATATGCGTAGTGCGGAAGAAGCACGGGCATATATGGAAAATTTGAAAGCAATTTTGGAATATACGGATGTGTGTGACTGCAAGATGCAGGAAGGGTCTCTCCGTTGTGATGCTAATATTTCCATTATGCCTGAGGGGGGCAAAGGAATTTGGCACACTTGCAGAAATCAAGAATTTAAATTCTTTTAAGGCCTTGGTGCGTGCCATTGAATATGAAGTGGAGCGTCAAAAAGAGGTTATTGAGGATGGTGGTCATGTAGTGCAGGAAACCCGCACTTGGGATGATGCCAAAGGTGTTACCTTGTCCATGCGTTCTAAAGAAGAAGCCCATGATTACCGTTATTTCCCGGAGCCGGATTTGGTGCCTGTGGAAATTGACGATGCATGGATTAACCGTGTAAAAGATGAATTACCGGAATTGCCGGTGCAACGTCAGGCACGTTTGATGGAACAATTTGGTTTGTCAGATTATGATGCCCGTTTGATTGTTTCCACCAAAGCTATGGCAGAATATTTTGATAGAGCGGTTGCTGTATCCAAAGATGCTAAATTGGTTGCCAACTGGCTGTTGGGAGATGTGTCTGCATGGTTGAATAATGAGAACAAAGAAATTGGTGATTTTCAAGTCAGTGCAGAGCATTTGGGTGAGTTGACCAATTTAATTAAAGATGGTGTTTTAAGTTCCAAACTTGCCAAAAAAGTTTTTGCTGAAATGTTAAAAGATGACAAAGCACCAAAACAGTTGGTAAAAGATTTGGGATTGGAGCAGGTCAGTGATACAGGTGCTATTGAAAAATTTGTAGATGAAGCCATTGCAGAAAATCCGCAGTCAGTAGCGGACTATAAGGCAGGCAAAGAGCGTGCCATTGGATTTTTGGTAGGTCAAATTATGAAAAAGTCCAAAGGTAAGGCAAACCCGGGAATGGTACAAGAATTGTTAAAGAAAAAATTACAATAATTTTGATTTCTTAATTGGAGTATGTATGAGTGAACAACAATATGGATTGACTACCGCCGAGGCCAAGACCTCGGCGGAATTGTATGGGAAAAATATTTTATCCAGTTTGCCTAAGACAACTTTTTGGGATAAGTTTAAGGACAATTTGCGTGACCCAATTATTGAAATTTTAATTGTGGCTTTAGTTGTGGATTGTCTTTTTGCTTATATGGGTTATGGCGACTGGTTTGAAACAATTGGCATCTTGTTGGCAATTTTGCTTGCCACTTTGGTTTCCACTTATTCAGAATATTCCAATGAAAGTGCTTTTCAGAAGTTGCAGGAAGAGGCCAGCCGTATTCAATGTCGTGTGTGGCGTGACGGAGTGCCTGTTTCGTTGCGTATTGATGATATTGTTGTTAATGATGCAGTCATTTTGCAGGCGGGGGATAAAGTGCCTGTTGACGGCATTTTGTTGTCAGGGGATTTTGGTTTAGACCAAAGTGCTTTGAATGGCGAAAGTGACGAAGTACATAAAATTGCTGCTTCTGCTGATTATGTTTGGCAGGGTGCGCCTGATTTTTTGGATGAACAACGGCTTTATCGCGGCAGTGTGGTTGTCAGCGGAACAGGTGTGATGTTGGCAAAAGCGGTAGGTGATGCCAGTGTTTATGGTCAGTTAACCAAAGAGTTACAAATTGAAGAACGGCCGAGTCCTTTAAAAATTAAGTTGGAACATTTGGCACAGCAGATTGCCAAATTTGGTTATATAGTTGGGGCGTTGATCGCTTTGGCTGTTTTTTTCAAAAAATATTTGGCAGTACCAGATTATTTTGCCCAACCATATCAGATAATAGGGGTTGATATTGTAGGGGCAATTATTGTAGGTATTGCCATTATTGTTATGGCAGTGCCGGAGGGGTTGCCTCTGATGATTGCCATAGTCAGCAGTTTGAATATGAAAAAAATGTTGCGGGATAATGTATTGGTCAGGAAATTAGTGGGTATTGAAACTGCGGGAAGTTTGAATTTATTGTTTACTGATAAGACAGGAACAATTACCAAAGGGCATTTGGAAGTTGTCAGTTTTCTTACCGGCAACAGACAAGAATTTGGTTCGTTTGCGGATTTGCCGGAAATTATTAAAAAATACACGTATCAAAATATTGTTGTGAATACCAGTGCTACAGTGACGGATACGGCTATTTTAGGTGGCAATATGACGGAAAAGGCATTATCCGATTACATTGGCAATTATCGTGAAAAATCCCCTCAACGTCTGCAATTTTCCCCTTTTAATTCAGCGGACAAATTTAGTTTGGCAGTTACAGATGACAGTGAACAAGTACTTGTTAAAGGGGCACCCGAAAAGTTGTTGTTAAGTGTGTCGTATTATTGGGATGCAGATGGTGTGCGTCAGCCGTTGACTGATGGAATGAAGCAAACTTTGGATTATCGTATGGTGGAATTGGCACGGCGGGCTATGAGAATGTTGGCTTTATGTACCTGTGAAAAGCAAACAGGTGCTTTACCAACAGAAGGTTTAACATTGGTTGGCATTTTGTGTATCCGTGATGAAGTCCGCAAGGAAGCGGTACAGGCAATTAAAGAAGTGCAGAATGCCGGTGTACAAGTGGTAATGATTACAGGGGATAGAAAAGAAACGGCGGCTGCCATTGCCAAAGATTCAGGATTGTTGCAAAGACCGGAGGAGCTTGTTTGGACAAGCAGTGAATTGGCAGGATTTACTGATGACGAAGTAAAGTTAATGTTACCCAAATTGCGTGTTGTGGCGAGAGCATTACCAATGGACAAAAGCCGTTTGGTACGCATTGCCCAAGAGTTGAATTTGGTTGTTGGTATGACAGGTGACGGGGTTAATGATTCACCCGCTTTAAAAAAAGCGGATGTTGGTTTTGCCATGGGCAGTGGTACGGATGTGGCAAAAGAAGCTGGGGACATTGTTATTCTTGACGATAACTTTTTAAGTATCCAAAAGGCAATTTTATATGGGCGTACAATTTACAACTCTATTTGTAAATTTGTCACTTTTCAATTAACAATTAATTTTGCAGCGGTCATGGTGAATTTTTTGGCACCATTTTTAAATATAGACGGGCCTTTGACGATTATTCAGATTTTGTGGGTAAATTTGATTATGGATACTTTGGCTGCGATTGCTTTTGGCGGGGAACCGGCATTGGATAAATACTTATCGGAAGAACCAAAGAAACGTACTGCTCCGATTGTGAATAAAGTTATGTTGCAACATATTGTTGTGGCGGGAATGTGTATTTTGGCAATGTTTGCTTATTTTATTCCATTGGAGCGGCAGGTAAATTATTCTAACGGAGTGTTTTTCACATTGTTTATTTTAATGGCAGTAGCTAATGCCTTTGTGGTACGGGCAAAAAGTTGGAAGATTTGGGAAGGGTTGGAACAAAATAAAGGGTTTATCACAGTTATGGGGTTTATCCTTATCGTGCAAGTGGCAGTTCTAAAAATTTTCTATTAAATTTTCTATTAAAAATGTAAATATTGTTG
>JAGHTS010000306.1 GCA_018065225.1 Candidatus Phascolarctobacterium caballi | reverse complement strand
CTATTATTGCTTTTATGTCTGTTATGTTTTGTGTGCCTATTATGTCTAAAATGGCTTCAAGAATAATTATTTTCATAATTTAACATTGAATTTTGACCCGTTCGGGCGTGTTTTCTTCCTTCCAGGTGTTCCAGTTCTTACACCTGGTAAAGCCTATAAAAGAAAAAATAGCCCCTTCGGGCGTTCTTTCTTTCATCACATAAAATAAAAGACCCTTCCAGGGCTTCATATTTGCCCCGTAGGGCGTTTTATTTGGTTTAGGGTGTATTTTATCGACTAACCCCCATAGAACGCCCGTGTGTTGACCTGGTGAAGCGTGGGGGCGTTCCTGGGCGGTTATGAAAGCCGATAAAAGGAAAAATTAAAAGACCTTCGGGCGGTTATGCCTTCAGGTCTTCCAATGTTCCCCAGTTCCAGGGGCTTTTATAATATTTCTTGATTGTCAAATGGTGTCGGGGTCGTACACTTTTGAAAAGCTGCACGCCCTAAAAGGGCTTCAAAGTGATTGAAGGCGTTGACCATATAGAAAGAAAGTGTAAATTGATAGCCTTTTCTTTGCTTCAAACACTTCAATTCTATTTCAATCGGTTCTTTGTTCCTTTTCTTTCTGTAAATCTCATTTGTTAAATTTCTAATGCGTTCTTTGCGGTTCTTTTCGGTTTCCCCGTTCATGTATTCCATGCCTGCATATTGAAGACCTAAAAGAACATCACTTGAATATTCAACTGCCCCCGATTCTTTAAAAGATGTCATTGAAACGGGTTCAAGGTAGTTTTCACGATTGAAAGAAGAAATTGCAAATACTGGAATAGAAAAATCCCTTGAAATTTCTTTTAATTCAAATGTGTTTGTGTCTGTTGCTTGCTTGTCGGTCTGTCGTGGGTCTTCAGGGGCTAAAATCTGCAAGTAGTCAATAAAAATCACTGGTTTATTGCCCGTGGTCTTTACATGGTTTTCTACAATGCTTCTAATATGGGAAACTGTCAGGCGTTCGCCCTTGTAGCGTCCTTCATAAATAAATAGGTGTTCTGCCTGGGCTTCATATGCCTTTATTGCGTCCTTTATTACTTGCTTTTCTTCCTGGGTGTAATATTTATAACGCTTATTATTTAATATTTGTTCGGTGTCCCTTGCTATGAAATGCCCGTCACTTGTCTTTGTTTCCCTTGCTATGTCGTAACTATGCCTTGAAAGTGATTTTGCAATCAATTCATATTTTGACATTTCCAGGCTAAAGAATAATACATCTTGCCCCGTTCCTGCTATTTGGTCGGCTATTTGTAAAGTGAAAGTTGTTTTACCAAGTGAAGAAATAGCACCAATTATATATAAACCTTCATGAAGTCCACCTTGTAAATTTGCGTCAAGGTCTTCAAAGCCCGTTTTTGCTTCTATGCCCTGGGCTTCATTCTCTATATTTTCAAAGTATGCTAAAAGGTCTTTTGCGTTGTACTGGTTGCCCGTCTGTTCTTTCATTGCGTCCATTGAAGCAGCCTTTAAAGAAGAAATTATTACTTCAAGCCCTTCTTTATCTGCTTGTAACTGGTCGTTCGGGTCGTGTGCTTCATATTCTGCCACAATAAAAGGAACTTCCAGGCGTTCAAGCCCTTCTTTTAGTTCTGCGGTTGCTTTCTGCCCTGCTTCGTCATTGTCTAACATCAATATAAAACACTGGTTGCCCTTGTAATTTGCTTTCAGGTAGTCCAATAACAAACGCCTATTTGCTACGCTGCACAATCCGCAAGCGTTGCCCCCTGCTTCTTCAATGCTCATTGCGTCAATTTCACCTTCTACAATAAAAACAACTGGGGCTTTCAGGGCTTCAATATTAAAAAGTGATACTTTGCCCGTGTTCTGCTTTTCAAATGCTTTTTGTTCCTGGTTCAAGTCCTTTCGGGTGTCCCTTGCAAGGTAGTTATAATTATTGCGTGGGATAATTACACGGGGGCTTGTTGGTAGGTTGTCAGGGTTTCCACCTTTAGAAAGAACTGTTTCAACCGCCTTCGGGCTTTTCCAGTTTGGAACATAACCAACATTAAAACGCCTTTGTGTTTCTTCACTGATTCCCCTTGAAAGCAAATATTGAAAGTCGTTATTGCTTGCAGCTTCTTTTATAAAGTCTGAAAAATCAATTTCAGGTTCTTCAGTTCTTTCATAAACTGGGGGCTTAATTGTATCTTTTTGAGTATTTTTGTTTACTGGTCTTTTCTGCACCCCGAACAATTCACGGGCTTTATTGAACTTGTCTTTGTCATCTTCAAGACCAAACGCAAGCCCCACAAGGTCTATAACATCACCATAGAAGCCACACTTGAAACATTTATAATGTGTTCTTGTTGGGTCTGATTTGTCCAAGGTCAACCCGTCCCCACTTGCACCCGTTCCGTTATCACACTTCGGGCAAATATAACCGCTTCTTCTTGCTTTTGGTAAAAAGTCGGGTTCATGTTCTTTGATTTCTAATAATTCGTTGTTATACATGGTTTTTCATTCCTTTCTTGTGTTCCCATGCTTTACCCTTTATAATATGGGGTGAACATGGTTTTTCATTGTTCGCCCTGGTTTAGGTGGTGTCTAAACTGGGGCATTTTTATTTTTATAGGTTTCTTTAATTCCTACACCCTTTTATATATCCGCAAGGCTGCCCCGTCAAGGAAGGCAGCCGCAGCGGTACAGAACTTATAATACTTATAGTTCTTATAGCCGAAAAGCGAAAACCCGAAAACCCTTGTAAATACTGGGTTTGTGGGCTTTTTTTCACCCTTTTTCAATACACACTTCTCGGGGGTATAATACACACTTCTCGGGGGTCTTGAAATGTGTATTATAATTTATGCGGTGTTAGTCCGTATACAATTATGAGTAGTCCCCCACTATTCAAAAGTGTATACACACGAAAATTATTGAAGTGCTTTTTAGGGTGTCCGATATGTCCGATATTTCTTTTTTATAGGCTTCTTTTATGGGCGGTTTTCTATGTTAAATTATAGGGATAATACTATACATAGAAGCAATAAAAGACCCTGGGGCGGTGTTGCCCCGTGTCCCAGGGTGAAAGCCTTTAGAAGAAAACTTTACTTGATTTTCAAATTCTTTGTTTCAGGTTCTGAAGTATAAAGGAAAATTTGAATTGTTTTTATTTCCTTTCCTTCCTTCAATTCCTTATAGTCTTTGATATAACCCATTTTAACCCAGGCTTCTAAAATCTTTCTAACTGTGTTTCGTTTTCGGGTTAATTGGGTTGGTGTTCCCTTTATTCCGCAAGTGTTAAACATTTCTTCATAACTGATTTTATGAATATTCATGTGATTATGCTTGTTATACATCATCTTAATTCTACGCAACATATAGTTTTTTAATACTATTGCTTCGGGTGTGTTGTTTATGTCCACTTTCAATAAAGGCTTGTCGGCTTGTATGATTCTCTTTGTAGCCTTTGTGTAAGTGTATAAAATAGGCGTTGCAGCCACTTTATAACCGCTTACCATTTGACCACCGCTTATAAACTGGTATTCATGCAACATTAAAATAGGGTCGTTAGTCCTGAAATAACTATCATTCAAGGGCAAGCCCAATTTTATGGCGTATTCTGTCCAGTCTAAATTTATAATGGTAGTTCGCAAGCGGTTTAAACTTTCCCTTGCAACTTCTCTTTGTATTTCTGTCGGCTTTGGGTTGCCCGTGTATGCTTCTACTAACTGATTTTCAGTAAATAACGGGTTTGGGTTTCCGTCAAATTGTTCTGAAGCTGCAATAATACTAAAAACACCGCTTAAAACTTCTCTGTCAATCGGTTCTATTGGTAGTTCGCTTAATATTTGGGTGCTTACTACTATTTTTTGTTTGTCAGAACCTTCATTTACAAGCCTTATTTGACTTGATAAATCAATATTTTCATCAAACATAAGGTTAGTAACCTTGTTATTAGGCATAAGCAAAGAAGAAGGGCGTTTATATAATTGCTTTAGAAGTTCTGAAGCGTCTGTTTTTAAGTCCTGGGGGCTTTTGCCTTCCAGGTCTTCAAGAACTTCTTTTAATATGATATATGCGTTGTGTGGTACATCTGCAAGCGTTGCAGCGTTCCCCATTTCTTCAAGTGTTTTTTCCTTTTCCAGGTTTTCCAGGGCTTCCAATGAATCCAACATTAAAGAAAGTTCCTTTAAATCTTCGGGCGTGTCTATAAGAGAAATAAGGATAAAACGACACATTCCGAAAATTTTTTCGCTTTCCATTACATTTTTAAATTCATCAATGAAGCCTTTCAAATATTTAATTTGCTTTTCCTTTTCGTCCTGGGTCAATGGCTTCTTGTCGGCTTCTTCCAGTTCGTAAAGGTTCGTTTCTTTATTTAGTTTCATTCTTCATCAATCCACCCTTCAAAAGGCTTTATGCCCTTTTCTTCACATTCCTTCAAGTAACTTTCTCTTTCTAATCTCATGCAAGTATTTATATATTCTGTTATGCTGCATTTATTTTTCCAGGCTATAAACGCTAAAAAGTCCTTCAAGTCTTCATCTAAATTCAAATTGAAATGATAATTTCTTTTAACTGGGTTCTTGCGTGGTCTGCCTGGTTTCTTCTTTTCTTCATCAACTGGACGAACATAGAAAGAAGGGGTTGTTTTTTCTTCCTGGGGTGTTTCGTCCCCCTGCATGGTCTGAAATTTGTTAAATACATCTTCTGAACTAAATTTTTTTGCCATTTTCTACACTTCCTTTTCTAAAAATTCATCAATAAAGGCTTCAAAGTCCTTTGTAACATTTGCTTTTTCATATGCTTCAAATATGTTTTCTTGTGAATATTCCATTTCTTTAATGGCTATTGCCTGCCTTATTCTGCTTTTATAAACCCTGGTTTTTAATTGCTTTGATATTCTTTCAAGTGATTCTTCAAAAGTGCGGTTTATATTTGCCCTTGCGTCATATTTGTTAATTAAAAGCCCGTCTAATGTTATTTCAGGGTTGCAATATTTGCGTATGCTTTCAATTAGCCCGTGAAGCTGCGAAAGACCTTGTAAAGAATAAATAGCGGTTTCCAATGGAACAATAACTTTATTAGAAGCGGTCATTGCGTTCAATGTTAATATTC
>JAGHTS010000156.1 GCA_018065225.1 Candidatus Phascolarctobacterium caballi | reverse complement strand
GTTCTTGGGTTTGTTAAGAAAATGAACATCGGTTTGTTGTGTATTGCTTTTTCGTTGGTGCTGGGCAGGATTGCCGGTTTTTCGGACAAAGCGATTATTGCAGGGTTCAATTACAGTTTGTTTATGACTTTGTTGGGGGTTACTTATCTGTTTGCGTTGGCACAGAATAACGGCTGTATGACTTTGGCTGCCAAAAAGGTGGTGGCGCTTGCTGGCAAGCGGACTTTTTTGGTACCTATATTTGTTTATTTGTTTTGTGTATTTCTTTCGTCCATTGGGCCGGGCTGTATTCCCACGATGGCGATTATGTTGATTTTTGCAATGACTTTGGCGGCAGAAATGAATATTAATCCGGTTATGTTGACTGCGTTGTGTGTGTTGGGGGCAAGCGGCGGCGGTGTTTCGCCTATTGCGCCTACGGGAATTATCGGTGTTATGTTGTCAGAGGAAGTGGGTGTGCACGGTGTGGCGATGCCTATGTATATTAACGGTTTGATTTCCACTACTTTGTATGCAATTGTGGTATATTTTGTTTTTGGCGGATATAAACTTAAATCGCAGGACAATGTTTCTTATGCAGAGTTGCCTTCATTTAACACAAAGCAATGGATTACCATTGGCGGTATTTTTGCTATGGTGGTATTGGTTATTGGTTTTGGTTTTAATGTTGGCTTGACCAGTTTCTTTGTGGCGATGGTGTTGTCCATTCTTAATGTAAGTGATGAGGCGGATGCGGTACGCAGTGTGCCTTGGGGTACATTGGTGCTGGTAGGCGGTGTCAGTGTGCTGATGAATCTGATTATTAAGTTGGACGGGATAAAGATGTTGTCTGTGGCGTTGGCAAGTATTATGACGCCGTCAACTGCAACACCTATTTTAAGTATCAGCGCAGGAATTTTAAGTTGGTTCAGCAGTACCAGCGGTGTGGTTATGCCGACTTTTATTCCTACAATTCCAACTGTTGTGGCAGAAATGCAGGGTAACTGCAATCCTGTTGAATTGATTACCGCATTGACGATGATTGCGCATACTGCGGGTATCAGTCCTATGTCCACAGGCGGCGGCTTGGGTTTGGCTGCCTATTGTGGTGCGGTTAAAGGTGGGGCGGAGCAACAGCAAAAATTATTTATTCAGTTGTTTTTGACTTCTGCCTGTGCAGTGCTGTTTTTAAGTTTTATGTCTTATTTGGGTTTGTTCCGTTGGTTTATTTGATGTTGATAAAGCATAAAAACACGGTTGTCCGTAGGGACAACCGTGTTTTTTAATGTCTTGTCAAATCAAAGGTTATAATTTCAATTTAACTACATTGGCACCTTTCCAGTAACTGGACGAATGTTCCTTGACTTGGCTGAGTTTTTCAGCCAAATCTTTGTATTTTCCGTTTTTGCCTTTTTCAATCAGGTTAAAGAAATCAAATTCGTCACCCATACTGTTAAAGGTGATACCGCAACTGTGGTCAATTTCAGAATAGGAAATGCTGATACCGATTTCCACCTTCTCCGTTGTCAGGCGTTCAAGCAGGACATTGGTGATGTTTTCGGCACAGAAATGCAACATATTGGTTTTGTCTTCCTCAACATCATATTTGGCTGCAAAATCGGTAATGCTGTTTTTAATTGCCGCAAGGTCATATTTTTTGTTGTCAACACGACAGAACAAATGTCTTAACTTGCGCGCAAAGGTAATGGTTTTTTCCTTTTTGGGATGTTCAAAAATTTCTTCGGGGGTTCCGTCTTCATACACAATCCCGTCTGCCAAGAATACCACCCTGTTGGCAATTTGTTTGGCAAAAGCCATTTCGTGGGTGACGATAACCATAGTAAATCCGCGTCTGGCAAGCAATCTTAATGTTGCCAGCAGTTTGCCCACCATTAAGGGGTCAAGGGCGCTGGTTGGCTCGTCAAACAGGATAATGGGCGGGTCCATCATCATACACCGGCAAATGGCGATACGCTGTTTTTGCCCGCCTGACAAAACCCTTACGGGTTCGTTTGCTTTGGTTGCCAGTCCTGCGGAAGTCAAAAGTTCCATTGCTTTCTTTTCCGCTTCTTCTTTTGGCATACCCAACAGTTTGACGGGGGCGATACATAGGTTTTCTATAACACTCATATTGGAAAACAGACCAAAATCTTGGAACACCATTCCCATAGACCGTCTGATTTTGCCGATATCCGCATCTTCGGCGGTAATTTCCTGCCCGTCAATAAAGATTTGACCTGCATCGGGTTTTTCCAGCATTTCAATGGAACGCAACAACATACTTTTGCCGCAGCCGGAAGCACCGATAATTACCACAACTTCCCCTTTTTGAATGGACAAATTCAAACCTGAAAAAACTTTGGTGGCACCAAAAGATTTGTATAAATTTTTAATCTCAATTATTCCCATATCAGTTCCCCCCTTGGCGTTTTTTTGCATTAAGCATATCAGTTAAGGCAAAAATTCCCGACACCACATAGGCGATAAGGATATAAAGGATTATGCCTGTAACAATCAGCAACAAAGGTTGCATAGTCCTGCTGGAAATATTATTGATAACCCTTGTCAAATCAGTAATGGTGACATAACCTACCACGCTTGTCCATTGAATCATATTGATAATGGTAGATTGATAAACGGGTTTGGCAATCCGCATGGTTTGGGGGATAACCACATAACGCAGGGTTTGCAGTTTGTTGAATCCCAAAGTCAGCGCCGCCTCCGCCTCCCGTCTGTTCACCGCCTTTATGGCGGAACGCAACATTTCTGCCACATAGGCGGCGGTGCTTAACCCAAAAGTGATAACTGCCACATAAATAGCGTCCAGTGATGTACTGGCAAACACGCAATAGTACAACAGCATCAAAAGCATAGTGAGGGGGGAGCCACGCAAAACGGAGATATAAATGCGTGCCGTTATGGATAAAATCTTGACTTTGCTCATCCGCAAAGCACAGATGCCGGCCCCCAGCACACTGCCCAAAATTACTGAAAAAAAGGAAATTTTAAGGGTTATCCACAGACCTTTTAAAATTGTATTGTATGCCCCGCCTGCAATCAGGGCTTCATAAATTTCTTCAAACATTTTTATTTCCGTTCAACATATCTTATGGGATATTTGGCATAAGAATTTGTTACGCAAATATTTTTTGGAACATCTATTGAATTATAAAATTCTGTAAGTTTGGCATCACTATAAACTGCCTCGTCAATAAAGAAAATAGCGTCAACAATT
>JAGHTS010000199.1 GCA_018065225.1 Candidatus Phascolarctobacterium caballi | reverse complement strand
GTTAATACCATCTATCTTAATATCCATTTGCATTGCCGTAATTCCCTTAGCCGTACCGGCAACCTTAAAGTCCATATCGCCCAACGCATCTTCCAAGCCCTGAATATCAGTCAAAATAGTAAAATAATCACCGTCTTTAACCAATCCCATTGCCACACCTGCAACAGGAGCCTTAATAGGTACGCCTGCATCCATCAAACTCAAAGTGCTGGCACAAACAGAACCCATAGAACTTGAACCATTTGATTCCAAAACTTCAGATACCAAGCGAATTGCGTATGGGAACTCCTCCTCTGAAGGAATTACCGGTTTTAAAGCGCGCTCTGCCAATGCGCCATGACCGATTTCACGACGTCCCGGGCTACGCAAAGGTTTTGTTTCGCCCACGCTGTAAGGCGGGAAATTATAATGATGAATATAACGTTTAACTTCTTCAGCACCCAACCCATCCAAAATTTGTGCCTCACGCAAAGGAGCCAAAGCCAAACAATTCAAAATTTGGGTTTGTCCACGGGTGAACAAAGAACTGCCATGTGTACGGGCAAGTAAACCAACTTCACAACTGATAGGTCTTACTTCATCCAACTGACGTCCGTCAGGACGAATTTTATCTACTGAAATTGTACGACGGACAATTTTCTTAACCAGTTTTTGAGTAATATATGCAACATCTTCAGCATTATCAGGATATTTTTCCATAAAATGCTCTGCAATCTGTACCTTAACTTTTTCTACATTTTCTTCACGTTGTAGTTTATTAGCATCCATTAAAGCCGCTTTCAAATCAGCAGCCCCAAACTCCTCTATTTCAGCTGCCATATCTGCAGGGGGAACATAAACTGGAACTTCCATCTTGGGTTTGCCTACTGCAGCGACAATCTTTTCCTGAAATTCCACCAATTTCTTAATTTCTTCATGTCCAAAGAAAATAGCATCCAACATTGTTTCTTCGCTAACTTCTTTAGCACCCGCCTCAATCATAAGAATCGCATCTTTAGTACCGGCAACTGCTAAATTCAAAGTAGAAACTTTTGCCTGCTCCACCGTAGGATTAATGATAAACTTTCCATCAATCTGACCTACCCTAACACCGGCAATAGGTCCATTAAAAGGAATGTCACTGATTGCCAACGCACAAGAAGCCCCCAACATTGCAGGCATATCTGGAGCATTGTCAGGGTCAACTGAAACCGCCGTCGCCACAATCTGCACATCATTATGATAACCATCAGGGAACATCGGACGAATCGGACGGTCAATCAAACGGCTGGTCAAAATTGCCGTTTCTGCCGGGCGTCCTTCCCTTTTAATAAAGCCGCCAGGTATTTTACCTACGGCATACATCTTTTCTTCAAAATCAACTGTCAACGGGAAAAAATCAACACCTTCCCGCGGTGTCTTTGTTCCTGTTACAGCAACTACAACCGCAGTATCTCCATAACGGACCAATACTGCACCATTTGCCTGTTTGGCAATCTTACCTGTTTCAATGGTCAGCGTCCTGCCACCCCATTCATAAGTGAAACTTTGCATAATCCTTATGCCTCCTTAAATCTTACCTTTTATTACATTTTAGTAAACCTGCAATAT
>JAGHTS010000294.1 GCA_018065225.1 Candidatus Phascolarctobacterium caballi | reverse complement strand
TTCAACATATTCCCATCTGCTACAATTACCACCACCCCAACTATATTCCATAGGCAATCCAAATGTAGTGCATATCTCACACAAATTTGGACCGCTTAAATACGGCATTTTTATTTCAACAACAACACCATTTTCAAATGTATATTTTCCACATTCCGTATCACCATCAAGAATCGCATAAATCTCTTTTCGGCAAAGTAATTTGAAATTATCTTGAATATTGTCCACTCTAATTACCTTCTGTTACATAAAGATTTTATTTATTCTGCATTGCCTAACACATCTTCAATAATCTGCCGCATCTTTTTATTATTGACTTGTCTTTCAAAATGAACTGTATAACCATTGATAGTCAACGATTCAAAAAATACTTTGGCACAAGAAATTTTTGTTTTTTCTTCACCACGCAAATCACTGACGTTTTCCACATCTTTTGTTTCTACAATTACATTTAATTCTTTTGTACCGTCTTTATGCTTTACTACGTACATAAAGTCAGGGCTGTAAGTACCTCCGCCAACTGTAGGAATAGCAATACTCCTTCTCGGTATTTTGGCATAGACAATAACATTCTCAATATCTTCCAAAATATTCTCTTTTTCCAAAGGTGAATCATAGGCAATCACGTCATACAAATATTTTTCACAAGGAACACCTTCCTGGATTTTTGTGCCGACAAGCCCTTGTACAATATCCTCTTTAACTTTTCCGTCCGCATAAGTTAGGGCCGTACCACGCGCCACTGCCCCCGTTCCTTGGTAATGGAATCTCCCTTGCAAATTCTCATTTTTCCAATCGTTAAAAGCCGCATTGAAAGCACTTATGGTTTTTTCGTTTAACTGGTGCGTAAAAGTTAAATCCCGCTTATCCTTTGCATATCTGCACAAAGCCAAATGAATATCCTTGACCGATAAATTTGTTACCATTGACAAACGTTTCAAAAATACGCCATAAGGCATATTTTCGTTAATTTTGTAAGAAACATTTGCGTCCTTAACAACTGTTGCACCAGTTTCGTCCGCCTTAACCCTTTCTCTTTCACTGCTAATCAAATTATCACGGAAAACATCCTTGTTAGCAAAAATATCATAAATAACATCTTGCATTTGATTATCTAACTCTTTTTCATACAAAAGAACATATCTTTTGTTAATTTCTTCCCACAAGTCCTTTAATTCATCATACTTGCCTTTACGGATTTTGATACGTTGCGGCTTAACTTTGTTTCTATCCTTTACTTTTCCCGATTGCAAACCACGCTCAAACAGCGGATATTCATCCAAAAATTTTTGTCTGTTTTCAGGCACAATTTTATAATGACGATCAATATAATGTTTGCTATATAACTCGTCAAACAAATCATCCTCATCCTTGCCTGTTCTTCTGGCAATCTCAATTAACAGATTTTCTGTTACTTCTGTTGCCTCCGGTATATCGCTGTTTATTTCATTAACAAGTTTTTCTGCAAAATCTTCCTCCGTAAAATCAACAATATAGTTTAACTCAAATTCCTCATTGGCAATACGGTTGCCATATTCATCAACAGGCAAACGCAAGCCACGCCCCACTTCCTGCAATTTGCTTATTTCACTGCCGCTGGAACGCAATTTGGCAATAGTGAAAACATTAGGATTATCCCATCCCTCTTTTAGTGTCCACTTGGAAAATAAAAATCTCAAAGTATTATAACTGCCGTCTTCTTTACGGAAAGCCAACAACTCTTTTTTGCCGTGCAAAATAACATCCACTTCTTTGGCAATATCCTCATCACTGTCGCTGTTGTCTTCCGAAAAATAGCCAGCATGACAGGCAGAAATATCTGCCAAACTTGCCTCTAAAAAATCTTTATATTCCTGCTCATGTTCGTCCAAACCTGCAAGGACGCTTTCAATCTGTTTTCGTAATAAATACTCAAACTTTTCCAACAAATATGCTCTTTTGCCGTCATGCTCACGGTAAGAGGAAATATCGTCAATAAAAAATAATGCCAATGTTTTTATCTTGTAACTTCTGCCACAGAAATTTTTACGTTCTGTTTCAAAGTGGCGTTGCAAAGCCAATTTAAGCATTTGCTCCTGATAAGAAGTCATGCAAATATCCGCATCCATTTCTTCGCCAGTATGTTTTTCAATACCATTGGAAAACACTACGGAAGATGTGCCGATTTCCTTTACCGTAAGTCCAGTTAATTCATTGGAAATTACCGCCAAAGAATCCCCTGTTTTCAAGGTAAAACTTTTATTTGCGGCATGTTTTTTCTTATACTGCAAATGCACAGCATCTTTACTGTCCACAGAAGTTATTTTTATTTTTTCCTCATTGCCGGAAATTGCCTCCAAATGTTCCTTGACCACACCTTTAATTAATCCTTGATTAAAGGCGGCACAGGCATTGAGATTATAAAGCAAATTTACATAATCATTTCTTATAATTTTGCTGCTGCCACGTCCCGTTGTATATTCAGGAAAAGTAGCCCCGTAACGGATAAGCACTTGTGGACTAATATCTTTTATTATAGTTTGAAACGCCTTTTGTTTTTTATCAAAACGGTGCGGCTCGTCAATCATAACCACAGGATGAGTTGCCTTCATCCCGTCCAAAGGACGGTAAAAACCCTCTGAACCATAATCATAATCCGCACGGGTCAG
>JAGHTS010000325.1 GCA_018065225.1 Candidatus Phascolarctobacterium caballi | reverse complement strand
TGCAGAACGTTATACAAATCTTTATCAAAAAAATGCTGTTTCCAAACAGGCATACGATAATATTTTGGTACAAAGAGACGTTGCAAAAGCAAAATATGTCAGTGCTCAAAAAGATTTTGATGAAACAATTGTTAAGGCACCATTTAGCGGAAGAATTGACACCACTGCGTTGGAAGTTGGTAATTATGCAGATGCTGGAAAAACAACTTTAACAAAAATTTCTGATACAAATCCTGTTTATGTAAAATTTAGCATTGCTGAACCGGAATACATGGAACTTTCCAAAGGGATGAAAAACGGCAGCACAGGATTAAAAAATTTAAGTTTGGTTTTGGCAAATGGAGAAGTTTATGATTTGCCCGGAGAAATTACAGAAGTTAATCGTGGTATTTCTGATGCTACAGGCACAATGACTGTACGGGCATTATTTAAGAATCCCGAAAAAAAATTACTTCCCGGAATGTTTGCTCATATTTCTGCAACGGGTGGAACAATTGATAATGCTCTTTTGGTTCCTCAACGGGCGATTGTGGAACTTCTATACAAAAAATTTGTTTTTGTAATTGATGAGAATAAAAAAGTTAGCATGCGTGAAGTTCAGTTAGGACAAAATGTAGGACGGTTAGTTGTTGTTAAAAATGGTTTGCAGGCAAGGGAAGCAATTGTTGTTGAAGGAACGGGAAAAATTCGTAATGGAATGTCTGTCAATGCTTCACTTATGTTGGAGGAAGATTTAGATACAACCAAACGTCAAGGTGCTCAATAACGGAGGAATAGCTAATGGCAAAATTTTTTATTGACCGACCTGTTTTTGCGATGGTGTTGGCAATTTTAATAACATTGATGGGAATATTGGCTGGATTATCTTTGCCTATTGCCCAATATCCGATTATTACAAAACCACGAATTACTGTTTCAACTAATTATATGGGTGCAAGCAGTGATACTGTAGAAGGTGCGGTTGCCCAAGCGGTTGAACAAAAAGTTATGGGTGTTGAGAATATGCTTGATATGTCTTCTATCTCAACATCTACAGGACAATATGAATTGCATGTACAATTTAATTTGGATAAAAATGCTGATATTGCGTCTGTAGAAGTGCAAAACCGTGTAAGTCAGGCATCCAGTTCTATGCCAGCAGAAGTTAATGCTTACGGTATTACTACGGTTAAGGAGTCAAGCGAAACAATTATGTATTTTGCTTTGGTTTCGCCTAACCATACTTATGATTCTATGTTTTTGCGTACTTATGCTGATGTGAACTTTTTGGATGCAATTAAGCGTGTTAAGGGTGTATCTTCGGTTAATGCTTATGCACCGGAGTATTCTATGCGAATATGGCTTAATCCGGAAAAAATGGCACAAATTGGTGTAACTGTTGACGAAGTGATTAAAGCAATTACTACACAAAATGTTCAGGCGGCAGTAGGTTCTATTGG
>JAGHTS010000126.1 GCA_018065225.1 Candidatus Phascolarctobacterium caballi | reverse complement strand
GTTCCCGTGCCAGACAAACATCCCTGTCACCAAACTCCGTCAAAATATCCGCCAAGACATCTTTAATTCTGTGGGGTGCTTCATACAAAATTATTGTGGCAGGAACAGTTTTCCATTTGCTTAACACTTCTTTCCTGTTCTTACGTAATTTTGGTAAAAACCCGCCAAAGAAAAATGGTTGGGCAGGCATCCCGCTGGCAATCAATGCTGTCAAAGCCGCATTTGCACCGGGTACCGGCACAACTTGAATATTATTGGCAATACAAAGTTTTGCCAAATCTTCACCGGGGTCGGCAATGCCGGGAAGTCCCGCATCTGTAACCAGTGCGATATTCTTCCCCCGTTGCAATTCTGCCAATAAAAAATCACCTTGAGAAACTTTGGTGTGTTCGTCATAACGCACCAATTTGTTTTTTATCTCAAAATGATTTAATAATTCCAAAGTATGACGGGTATCTTCCGCCGCAATCAAATCTGCTGTACGCAATATTTCCAAACTTCTTGCGGTGATGTCACCCAAATTGCCTATGGGTGTGCCTACCAAATACAAAATACCCGTAGCCATTTTTATTTTTTCACACTTTTGATAATTTCTTTAAGAACTTTGTAAATATATTCCTGCCCGTTTTTTGCCGGCACTACATAAAAATCTTCGCCGACCAATTCCCTGTCCTCGTCTGCACTGGTATCCAAAAACTCGTTATTGCAGATTACCCTGACACCTAAAAAAGGTACATCATACTTGGTGCAAACACTGGCAATGGCAAAACTTTCCATGTCTTCGCAATCAGTATTGTAATTCTTACGGATAAAATCAATTTCATCACATTCCCTGTTCCACACGTCACCGCTTGTTGTTATGCCTAACATCAGTCCCCCGTGTTTATAAGGAACTTTTTGGGCGATAGTCAAAAGTTTTCTGTTGCTGTACAAGTAACGTACCCTGTCCCAGTCCCCATTGATAAATATTTCACTGTCCTGATATTCCCAGTCATTACCGTTACTGCCTGCCCCACGCGGACGGTATTCGGAAACATAAACATTGCTGTTGCACAATTTTTCACACAGGATTATGTCACCTATTTTTAAGTCATCCCTGTGCGCCCCTGCTGTGCCTGTTGTCAAAGCATATATGGGTTTGAATTTTTCTATAGCAATGGTTGCTGCCGACGAGGCATTGACCATTCCCATGTGAGTTTCAAAAACCACCACAGGATAACCGTCAACCATCCCTTTGACACAATTATGCCCTGCCACAGTCATGGTTTTGGGATTTTCCAGTTTGTCCATAAGGTGACTGACTTCAACTTTCATTGTCCCAAAAACAACTATGGGTTTTGCTCCTGCAAAACAGGTTGATGCCAACAAAACCCCTATTCCGCATAATATGCCAAAAAACTTTTTCATAATTCTAACCCTCTTTGTTATTTCGTATTATTTTCCTGATTTTTTGTAACCTGCAAAGGAACAACACTATAAGCGGCAACTTTGCCATCCCGTGTAAACACCATTTCCAATTTAAGATAAATATCTTTCTTGGTACAGGGCAACAAATAAGATAAAACATCAACTTCAGACCCTAAATCACGATGTAAATTATCAAATAGGATATCCGTTGTGTGACCATATTCACGGGTAATATCCTGTACCATTTTGTTGAAATCGTTTTCAGAAACTTGGTCAAATCCTACCAAACATTTCTTATATTCAGGAAATGCTGTAGGCGTTGTTTGCGAAAAAATATTAGAAAACTTTTCCGCCACTTTTTCATAACGTTTCAAATCATTGGCAGCACCTGCCGCCATACACATACTTTGAGCTGCCAACATACCTGCCAGCAAAAACATAACTATCTTTTTCATAACACCCTCCAAATTTTTATTATTATATCATTTATATAAATGTCATTCAACC
>JAGHTS010000039.1 GCA_018065225.1 Candidatus Phascolarctobacterium caballi | reverse complement strand
TTTAATGCTATATTTTCAGCATTTTCTATTTTTTTTGTTGCAAGATTTGTATAGTCAGCCGTTATTTTGCCAATAATCCCCAAATCACCTATATTTATTTTAGTATTCTAAGTTTGGTCTGTATCATTGCCGATATTCACAATGCCTGTGTTATGTAGTTCTGTAATAGAAGTATCTAAATTACTTAAGTCCGCTATGGTCAGCTCCCCGTTGTTGTTAAATGCGCCATTACCGGAAAGAGTACTATTCACTTCTATTGTACCGTTGAAATTCACTATGCCATTATTGTTTGTAATAGTCCCTGCATCTAAAATTCCGTCTCCCAAATTCAGGTTGGCATTACTTCCTATTTCCACACTGTTTTTAATATTGTTAGCAGCAATATCTAAATTAACATTTTCACCCAAAACAATTTTGCTATTCACCTCATCAAGAGCATAGACCTTGCCTTTGGTAATGTTTAATTCCGCATCACCAGTTGCTGTAATTTTACCAAAAACAAATTCTGAAGTGTTTTCGACACCTTCAACAGTCAAAGTATGATCGTCAATGTTAATTTCGTCTGCTAAAATAGGTGCTTTGGTTGTCATATTAGCATCAATATTGACCTTGCCTCCATAAATAGTCGCCTCACTGGTATCGACACCAACTTTCAAATTCAAAGTTTCGGCGTTCTGAATGGTGATGTTGCCGATTGGTACCGAAATATCCAATATGCCATAATTTTGCACATCCATATTTTGCAAAGTACTACTGGTTGTTTGATAATAAATCTCTAATTTGTTGAAGGTGGTGTCGTCCCCGTCATTGTCGGCTGCAATAACAAGCGTTGTTGGTGCCAAATTAACAACATTCGCCATAATATTTCCTGTTATCTCCAAAGTACCACCTGTGATTTTAGTGTTTAAAGTTTTTTCTGTATCATTGCCGATGTGTACTATACCACTGTTCCGCAATTCTGCAATAGATAAATGTTCTTCTACATCTGCTACTGTCAGTTCCCCGTTGTTGTTAAATGTGCCACTCCCTGTTATTTTGCTATTCAACACATTAGTGCCATTGAAATTCACCGTACCGCCATTGTTGGTTACAACATATTCTTTCCAGTTCTTAATTTCACTAATGTTATTGAAGTTGAGAACATCA
>JAGHTS010000009.1 GCA_018065225.1 Candidatus Phascolarctobacterium caballi | reverse complement strand
GTACGCACACCACCGCCAAAATAACGCAAACCGTTCAACATTGCCCCACAATCTGTAATGGCAGTTGCTGTGAACATGCAATCGTCACCTTTAACCAAATCATCCAGCAACAAAACCTTTTTATAGTCAGAGTGTCCCATTTCTATACAACGTTTGATTTGCTCCTCGTTTTCAGGATAAAGACGTGCCTGCATATCACCGCCCAAACTCTTGATTGCGGCTGCTGCAATAACACCCTCAGGTGCTCCGCCACGTCCAATATACATGTGTACACCTGTACCTTCAATACCGCAATTCAAAATTGGTGTTACATCTCCGTCAGTAATCAAACTGATTCTTGCCCCTGCTTTGCGGATACGCTCAATCAACTCCTTATGACGGTCCCTGTCCAAAAGCACTACATTCAAGTCAGAGATTTTTCTGTCCAATGCCTTGGAAACCCGACGTAAATTTTCTTCCACAGGCGCATCAATATCAATACAACCTTTGGCACGTGGCCCTACGGCAATTTTATCCATATACATATCGGGGGCGTGCAACAAACAACCTTTTGGCGCACAGGCAAATACCGCAATGGCTCCCTGACGGCCTTTGGCTACAAGATTAGTCCCTTCTACGGGGTCAACCGCAATATCAACTTCAGGTCCGCCACAGCCAACTTTTTCGCCAATATAAAGCATTGGTGCCTCGTCCATTTCCCCTTCACCGATAACTACTGTACCGCTGATAGGCACGGAATCAAAACGTTTCCGCATTCCCTCAACTGCCAGTCCGTCTGCACCGTTCTTATCGCCACGACCAACCAACGGCCCACAGGCAATAGCCGCATCTTCTGTCACCCTGACAAATTCCAAAGCTAATTCTCTTTTCATATTTCCCTCCTCGTTTTTTTATTAAACGCTCTGCAAGATTATCTTCACCAAATTAGTACCCACTCTTAAAGGCCATGTGAAGAAAACATAGAGCAAAATCAAACTGAACAAAACAACACCCAACGCCTGCCAAAAACTGATGATATAAACCACTTCCAATGCCCGCACCATCAAATAATTCATCCAAACAAAGCCAAGCACGGAAATGAATATCAAAAGCGGCAATCCGCCAAATCCCAGTTTTCCTGCCAACAACGCCACTGGAGTCAACACCAAAAACGGTAACGCCGCATAGCCAAGAATACAAATCAACGCTTTGGCATCACCTGCCAATGCCCCAAAGGTTTCCAATATGCCGTGCAACAACATGGCATAAAGAAACAATCCGATTGTCAAAAACAGAATAACAGACAAAGCGGTGGCACCACGCACTTCCAACGGTTGGGATATAAGCCAAGTGTTTGTTACCACCCCGCTGAACAACCCCACGCTGACGATAAAATATAACGCACTCCGCCACATACAGGGCTTGCCCACAAGTTCCGTCATTCCCGATTTAGTTTCAAAAAGTATCATGAAACTTTCTTTTCTCAAAATTATTACCTCACCGTAACAGCACCAGTTTCAGCATTGAAATGTTGCATAATCTGTGTCTTCAAACTGCCAATGATTTCTGCACCCAACAATGTTTCCCAAGGTGTAGGTTTCGCTTTGGTTTTTACCACAGGTTTGCCGCTGATACCGCCTAATTGTGCCGCCATTGCCAAAGCATCATAATAATTACCTATTTCATCAATAAGTCCCACATTTTTTGCCTGCTTGCCGGTATAGACACGGCCATCCGCCAAACTGCGTAACTGCTGTCCGTCCATGTGTCTGCCCTCTGCCACCACATTCAAAAATTCTTCATGAATTTCATTTACAATATTTTGGGTAATGGCTTTTTCTTCCTCCGTCATTTCCCTGTCAATGCTCATCATACCCTTATGCTTGCCACTGACAATCATACCACTGTTTACACCAATGCTATCCAACAATTTTTTCACATCCATATAAGGCACATAAACCCCGATACTGCCTGTCAACGTAGTGGAATTGGCATAAATTTTATCGCTGGCACAGGCCGCAATCCAATATGCGGCACTGGCCCCCATATCACCCATAGTTGCCACCACAGGTTTTTTGCTTACTGATTTAAACCTTGCCAATTCTTCCGCAATTTCTTCTGCCGCCGTAGGGCTGCCCCCGGGACTGTCAATATTCAACAGCAACGCCCTGACACTAAGGTCTTCTGCCGCTTCACGGATTTGCTCCATAACTTCACGACTGCCAGTACCTGTCACACGGTTAAGCACACCACCGTCCGCCGTGCCGCTGACAATAGGTCCCACAATATCCACCACTGCCACACATTCCGGCACGTTCAAACTGATGTCCTTACTGTTATTACCTTTTAACAAACTGACTACAAAACTTAACACTGCCAATAACAATACTGCCGTAACAAATAATTTTTTTAACATAAATTCTCCCTACCTTATCTTATCTCTTTTATCTTTCGCTTTGTTTCAATGCTGCCGCCACAAAATCACGGAACAAAGGATGGGCGTTAGTCGGGCGGGATTTAAACTCAGGATGGAACTGACAACCTACAAACCAAGGATGTACATCCGTAGGCAACTCCACAACCTCAACCAACCGTCCGTTAGGCAAAGTGCCTGCCACAACCAACCCCTCCGCTTCCAATTTTTCACGATATTGGTTATTAAACTCATAGCGGTGACGGTGACGTTCATAAATCAACTCATCATTATATGCCTGTGCCGTCAAAGTTCCCGCTTTCACTTTGCAGGGATATAACCCCAAACGCATAGTACCGCCCTTGTTTTCCACATCCACTTGGTCAGGCATCAAATCAATTACCTTATATTCGCAAAGTGAATTAAACTCGCTGGAATTGGCATCTTTCATATTGCATTTGTGCCGTGCATATTCAATCACCGCACACTGCATACCCAAACAAATCCCCAAGAACGGAATTTTATGCTCACGGGCATACTGAATCGCCTTGATTTTTCCCTCAATACCCCTGTCACCAAAACCGCCGGGTACCAAAATGCCGTCAATACCTGCAAACACTTTGTCATAATCAGTACCTGCCGCTTCAATCTCTTCCGCATTAACCCATTTGATATCCAACTGGCTGGCATTATGCAATGCCGCATGATGCAACGCTTCGGTAATAGAAATATACGCATCCTTTAACTCCACATACTTGCCCACAACTGCGACAGTAACTTTTTTGCCCTGCACAGTCAAAATATTTTGCACCATTTGCCGCCAGCCGTCCATATCAGCAGATTTGTCTTCCATACCCAACTTACGCAAAACAATCTTGTCCATACCCTGTTCCTGCAACAACAAAGGTACCTCATAAATACTTCGGGCAGTAAGGTTTTGAATAACCGCATCACTGTCCACATCACAGAACATGGCAATTTTGTCACACATATCTTTGGGAACGGGCTTTTCGGAACGGCACACCAAAATATCCGGACTGATACCGATATTACGCAATTCCTTAACACTGTGCTGGGTAGGTTTGGACTTCAATTCACCCGCCCCGCTGATATAGGGAATAAGTGTAACATGAATATACAATGTATTATCTGCACCAACTTCTTTTTTAACCTGACGGATTGCCTCCAAAAATGGCAACGATTCAATATCGCCAACCGTACCGCCAATTTCCGTAATAACAAAATCCGCTTGGTCTTCACGTCCGACATGATATATCCGCTCTTTAATTTCATTAGTCACATGGGGAATAACCTGTACCGTGCCACCCAAATAACCGCCCTTACGCTCACGGTTAATAACACTTTGATAAATCTTGCCCGCAGTCACGCTGGATGCTTTGGACAAATTAATATCAATAAATCTTTCATAATGCCCCAAATCCAAATCAGTTTCTGCACCGTCATCGGTAACAAAAACTTCGCCGTGCTGATAAGGGCTCATAGTGCCCGGGTCAACATTGATATATGGGTCAAATTTTTGAATGGTAACTTTATACCCGCGGCTTTTCAGCAACCGCCCCAAAGACGCGGCAGTAATTCCTTTGCCCAAACTGGAAACTACACCACCGGTTACAAAGATATATTTAGTCGGCATAACAAATACCCCCTTTTTTTTACAAATCAAAAATTGATCATAAATATTAACTATATTATTTCCCCCGTAGTCAACATTTTTTGCTCAACATCACTCCACTGACGCTCCAGATGAGAATTTATCTTATTAACTAAATTATATACAACATCAAAATCAATAGGTTGAAATCCGTTTCTTAAAGATGATTTTCTCAAAACAAAAATTTGATCTATTCTTGAATATGCAGGATCAACATCAAAACTAACCTCATATGTTTCTGTAACAATGCAAAACAAACAATACGGATTACCTGATTTAATCTTTTCAGCCGTTGCAATAGAACCTTCTAACATTGTTTTATCAATATATGTCTTATTTTCTAAAGCAACAATTGGTAAACATATGTTTTTTCTTTCATTATTAACAATTAATTCTGTTTGACGATAAATTGCAAAATCTTGATTCTTTGAATTAATACCTATACTTGGAGATGCTATAAAATCTTGAAAATTTGCTCCAGTAAAAAATA
>JAGHTS010000016.1 GCA_018065225.1 Candidatus Phascolarctobacterium caballi | reverse complement strand
TATCCGTAAAGTTTCCATTTTCAACAATAACTTTATTCCCCGTAGCATTTATACCTGTAGCGCCAAAAATATCACTGGCAAATGTACATCCTTTAATTGTTACAATATTATTATTTGCCTCACCAGTTTCAGAATATCCACCAGTTACACTATACCCGCCTTCTTCTATTTTTACACCACCATTATCAATTTTAACTGTCCCACTACCAGCTATCGTTAAATTATTATTATTCACATTACCATCTTCTGCCATTCCCCCAACAATCTGATTAACTTGACTATTTTCCTTTAGTGTAAGTACTAATGTATTATTGCTGTCATTATTCCCATATATTGTTTGACCAACTTTAACCCCTTGTCCAACTGTCAAAGAATCTGTAACAATTACTCTACCCAACACATCCTCATTCCTATCAACTATGCTATCATCATCTGTAACTCTCTGTGTTCCACCAACAATGTTATGCGTCAAAGTTCCGCCAGTAAAGATTAAATCACCGGCATTCTTTATATCTAAAGTTCCTTTCAATTGGTCAGCATTAACTGTTAATCTTCCGCGATCTGTTACAATTGTCGGATCAGAAACTTCTACATCTTGCTCCAACTCAATTTGAACATTCTCTCCAATCGTATAGAGATAATTACCGCTGCCATCCTTATCTTCTGATAATGTAAGCGAATAATCTTGGCTATTTTCAACACCTTCTATACGCAATACACCATTCTGACCTCCCGTATAATCACCAGTATCAACAATACTTAATTTCAATATCTTATTTAAATTTATGTCATGAATACGAACTACACCATATTCACTAATTTCTATATTCTTTAAATTTTCCCCAATACAATTTGATTCAATATTAAGAAAACATATATCAACAACCAAATTAGTCACATTAACACTGTTACGCAAATTCTTTCCGTTATCATCATCTTCGCAAAACTCAAAACCATATGTGTCGCTACTCTTTAAAATCAATGTACTGTCAATTGCATCTTTATCTTGCTGAATTTTAAAACTTACCTCCCAATTATCATCAGTACCATCATTATTCAATGTCAAAGTTACACCATTCGCAAGATAAATGTTACCGCCATCATAATAATCACTATATTTAATTTCCGTATCACTATTTAAATCATTGCGTGTTAACAACGATGAGGCATTACTGATTTCGGCAAAATATTTTGCATTATCACTTTTGGCTTTGCCACTGACATACACATAATTTTTGGAAACAGCACCATCACAAGCATACCCCCCATATACTTCTCCATCTACAACTGCCCCTGCTGCTATATTTACTCTGTTACCTGTAACATCACCGCTTTCTGAATATCCGCCAACAACTATGCCTGTAATATGGCTACCTGCATTTATGTTCACTATATTCCCGCTTGCAATTCCATTAAGAGTTACTCCACCAAAAACATTACCGCTTACTATACCTTTTGCAATAGTAACAGTATTTCCTGTTGCATTTCCATATCCTGTATATCCACCATAGACAGAATCTCCAACTTCAACATTTGTAAGTATTACTATATTTTTAAACGTATTCCCTGTTTCTGTATATCCGCCATAGATATTTTGTCCAACATTTGCGTTACTTATTGTTACTTTGTTTGCTGATACTTCACCATTATTGTTTTGTACTGCATATACATCCCCAGCTATATTAACTTTGTCCAATGTTACTGTGTTGCTTTTTGCTGTGCCATCCCCGTTGATTACGGCATATACATTGTTAAGATTTACTCTTTGCTCTACTATCCCCTGTTTTGCGTTTGCGGCTATGCCTGTTACGCTGACGCTGTTGCCGCTGGCATTGCCCACCCCCTCATTTTGCAATGCTGTTAATGTCGGGCTTCCTGTTGATGTGCTTCCTGTTATGGTGATTTTGTTGCCTTTGCTTTCATTGATTATGGTCTGCCCTTTTGCGTTTGTGGTACTGCCTGTTGCCCCTGTATATGCTGCTGTTATGTTTCCTTCAAATACGCTGTTTGTTAATGTTATTACATTGCTTGTCGCTATGCCCGACCCTGTTGTTTTTCCGCCTGTTATTGCTCCTGTGATGCTGCTGTTTTTGATTGTTACTGTGTTGCTGGTTATGTCTCCTTTTACTGTATTTTCTGCTCCATAAATTTCCCCAGCTATATTAACTTTGTCCAATGTTACTGTGTTGCTTTTTGCTGTGCCGTCCCCGTTGATTACGGCATAAACGCTGCCTAAATTTACTCTTTTCTCTGCTGTTGTTTTTGTTGCGGCTATGCCTGTTACGCTGACGCTGTTGCCGCTGGCATTGCCTACCCCGTCATTTTGCAATGCTGTTAATGTCGGGTTTCCTGTTGATGTGCTTCCTGTTATGGTGATTTTGTTGCCTTTGCTTTCATTG
>JAGHTS010000222.1 GCA_018065225.1 Candidatus Phascolarctobacterium caballi | reverse complement strand
TTTAATTTTATCATTATATATTGAGCTAAATGACATTATTTCTGTAATCCCGGCAATAGAATCATGATCGGTTAAACTTATAATATTAATGTTATTTTGTAATGATTTTTCTAAAATTTGTTTTGGTGTTAACCAGCCATCTGAATATGTTGAATGAATATGTAAATCTAATTTCATAATTGTTCAGCAAGTTTAATTAATGTCATAACCCCAAATGCAGTCCCACCTTGTGGTTTGAAACCGCAAGTTTTAGTGGTTGAGGCAGTACCACCAATGTCTAAATGTACCCATTGCACATCTTTGGCAATAAATTCACCAATAAAAAGTCCACCTGTAATACACCCACCTGCTCTACCTCCGCTATTTTTCAAATCAGCTACACTACTTTTTATTAATTCTTTATATTCTTGATAAGTTGGCAATTGCCAATAACTTTCTCCAACAAATTTTCCTGATTGAATAACTTTTTGTGTTAAATCATCATTATTAGAAATAATACCTGCAGTTTCATTACCTAAAGCAATAATAACGGCACCTGTTAAAGTAGCAATATCAATAACTTTTTTTGCCCCTAATTTGCAAGCGTACCATACTGCATCTGCCAAAACCATACGCCCTTCAGCATCAGTAGTAATTACTTCAATAGTTTTTCCTGATGCAGAACGTACAATATCTCCCGGTCGTTGGGCATTTCCACTTGGCATATTTTCTGCACAGGATAAAATTGCTATCAAGTTAATTTTTAACTTAAGTTTTGAAACAGCATACATTGTTGCTAAAACATCTGCCGCTCCACTCATATCATCTTTCATTTCCCCCATACCATCAGATGGTTTAATAGAAATACCACCACTATCAAATGTAATTCCTTTCCCAACATAAGCAGTATATGGAGCAGATCCATTGCCTTTATATTTTAAAACAATCATACGAGGTTGATGTACACTTCCTTGTCCAACTGCCAAAATAGCATTCATTTTATTGGTAACAAGTTTTTTTTCATCTAAAATTTCAATTTGTAATTTATTATCTTTTGCAATTTTTTTTGCATAGTTTGCTATTATTTGAGGATAAATTTCATTTCCTGGTTTATTTATTAAATCACGGGCAAAAGATACTGCTTCGCACATTATTATTGCTTTTTTAATAATTGCATTGGAAAACTGTATTTTAGTTAAAATATTTATACTGATAATATTAATTTTCTTTTTAGTTGATTTATATTCATCATAATTA
>JAGHTS010000074.1 GCA_018065225.1 Candidatus Phascolarctobacterium caballi | reverse complement strand
AAGGCGGAATATTTGTTGTTCTGTCTATTGCTAAAATTAATTGAAATGGACTATAATTTATTATTAAATATAAATTAAAGGAGGACAAAATTATGAAAATTTTGGTATTGGCTGGTTCGCCACGTAAAAATGGCAACAGTTATAAATTGATAGAGGCATTTAAAGAAGGTGCAGCCAAGCACGAAGTTACAGTCGTCCCTGTGGGCAATATGAAAATTAACGGATGTCTTGCCTGTGAATACTGTCACACCAAAGGTAATGGCAAATGTATTCAGCAGGATGATATGCAACAAATTCATCCTTTATTGGCAGAAGCGGATATGGTGGTTTTGGCAAGTCCTGTATATTATTGGGGATTAAGCGGTCAGTTGCAGAGTTGCCTTACCCGTTGGTATGCTCCGCACAAACCGGCAAAAGCTACAAAATATGCAGTGCTTTTGGCAAGCGGCAGTGAGGGTGTTTATGATGGTATTGAATTTCAAATGAAAGAGTGCTTGCCCTATTGCGGTGGTGAAGTGGTAGGCATTGTTAAGACCAGTATGGAGAAAAATAATTTGGCAGAGGCCTGTGCGGCAGCAAAGGCATTGGGTGCAAGTTTATAAGGAGAGTAAGGACAAATGGCAGAAGCAAATAATATTCCAAAAACTTATGACCCGGCGGCGGTTGAAAAAAAATGGTATAAGGTGTGGGAAGACAAAGGGTACTTTCATGCTGAAGTGGAAAAGGGGAAAGAACCTTTTACTATTGTCATTCCACCTCCCAACATTACGGGGCAGTTGCATATGGGTCATGCTTTGGATAACACATTACAGGATATTTTAATCCGTTGGCACAGGATGATGGGGCATAACACTTTGTGGATGCCCGGGTATGACCATGCAGGTTTGGCAACTCAAATCAAGGTTGAAGAAGTAATCAAAAAAGAGGAAGGCAAGACCCGTTATGATTTGGGACGTGAAGAATTTTTGAAACGGGTTTGGGTTTGGAAAGAGCAATATGGCGACCGCATTATCAACCAGTTGAAGTGTTTGGGTGTTTCCTGCGATTGGGAGCGGAAACGCTTTACGATGGACGAGGGGTGCAGTCGTGCTGTGCGGGAAGTTTTTTGCACTTTGTATGAAAAAGGTTTGATTTACAAAGGAACCCGTATTACCAACTGGTGCGTAAATTGTAATACCGCTCTTAGTGATATTGAAGTTGAACATAAGGATGACGCAGGACATTTTTGGCATATTAAATATCCTATTGTGGGTGAGAACGGGAAGTATTTGGAAATTGCCACTACCCGTCCGGAAACTTTGCTTGGCGATACGGCAGTGGCGGTTAATCCCGATGATGACCGTTATACAAATTTGGTGGGCAAGAAATTGCTGTTGCCTTTGGTGAACAGGGAAATCCCGATTATTGCAGACAGTTATGTAGATAAAGAATTTGGTACGGGTGCAGTAAAAGTTACTCCCGCCCATGACCCTAATGACTACGAAATGGGTTTGCGTCATAAACTGCAGAATATTGTTGTTATTGGTATGGACGGCAAAATGACAAAAGATGCCGGCGAAAAATATGCAGGTATGGACAGGTACGAGTGCCGCAAAGTTTTGTGTGAAGATTTGGAAAAAGGCGGTTTCTTGGTTAAAGTTGTTGAGCATACTCATGCAGTAGGTCATTGTCAGCGTTGCGGTCATGTGGTGGAGCCATTAGTTTCCACACAATGGTTTGTCAAGATGGAGCCGTTGGTTAAGGCGGCGGTTGATTGTGTAAATGACGGCAGATGTCAGTTTGTGCCTGAACGTTTTACTAAAACTTATACGGGTTGGATGGATAATATCCGTGACTGGTGTATTTCCCGCCAGATTTGGTGGGGACACCGTATTCCTGTTTGGTATTGTGACGATTGCGGTGAAATGAGCGCCAGCCGTACAGATTTGACAAAATGCCCCAAGTGTGGCGGAACGCATATCCATCAGGATGAAGATGCTTTGGACACATGGTTTAGCAGTGCCCTGTGGCCTTTCAGTACAATGGGTTGGCCCGATAAGACACCGGAATTACAACAATTTTATCCTACCAGTGTGTTGGTAACAGGGTATGACATTATTTTCTTCTGGGTGGCACGTATGTTGATTATGGGTATGGAATTTATGAAAGATATTCCTTTTGAAAAAGTGTTTATTCATGGTTTGGTACGTGACAGTCAGGGACGCAAAATGTCCAAGTCATTGGGCAATGGCATTGACCCATTGGAAGTTGTTGAAAAATATGGTGCTGATACATTAAGGTTTATGTTGATTACAGGCAATACACCGGGTAACGATATGCGTTTTTATTGGGAAAGGGTGGAAAGCACACGGAACTTTGCCAACAAGATTTGGAACGCATCCCGTTTTGCTTTAATGAATATGGAAGGTTATAGTGCGGAGGCAAAATTGGCGCCGCTTAACCTTTCGGACAAGTGGATTTTGTCACGTCTGCAACACACCGCAGCCGATGTTACCAAAATGTTGGAAAAGTTTGAACTGGGTGAAGCGGGCAGAATGATATATGACTTTATTTGGGGCGAAGTTTGTGACTGGTATATTGAATTGGCAAAACCCCGTCTGTATGGTCATGAGGGGGATGAGCCACGGGCAACTGCCCAACATGTTTTGGCAGAAGTGTTGACTGGGGCAATGAAACTTTTGCATCCCTTTATGCCTTTTATCACGGAAGAAATTTATCAATGCCTGCCACATGAGGGCGAAACCATTATGTTGGCACAATGGCCTGTTGCAGACAAAAATAAAATTGATGAAAGTGCGGAAAAACTGATGGGGGCGATTATGGAAACTATCGG
>JAGHTS010000165.1 GCA_018065225.1 Candidatus Phascolarctobacterium caballi | reverse complement strand
GTATCTACACTGATTGTTACATTCTACTGCTTGGCGGCAACTTCATTCTTGTCTATATTGTTGATGGAAACTGATGCGCCCAATCCGCCCAAAGCAAATTCATTGGCATTCTCATTTTTGACACTGCCAATATTCAGACCTGCCGCCACCTGCACACCTTTGCTCTGTGCCTGGGTAACAAAATTTTCCAAACTGCCGGAAACGCCATTTACGGTCGCTCCACGCACAACTGCATAAATTTCTTTGCCGGAAATCCTGTTGAATGCCACCGCTCCGCCCAATGCACCTTCAAGGGCAGAACTACCTGCATTCCCCCCCATATAGGAAAATGCTCCCTCACCGCCGGCAGCCACTAAAACACTGTTGTCGTTTGCCAGTACCTGCAAGTTTTTAGCAGTCAGGTTCTTCGTTTCCAAAATAGCGCCCGTCATTCCTTTATAAGTGTTGACAGAAAAACTGCCTGCCACAACAGAAGCGCTACCACTGTCCCCCAACATGGGGGCGCCTAACGCCGGGCCGGAAGCCGATGGTGGCGGGCTGCTTAATAAAGCATCGCCACCACCGTACCAATATTGTTTAAAATCGTTTATCGCTCCATGATAATCGTTGTATGCCGGTCGAATAATCCCGGGGAACGGCCTTATAATCGGCAGAGGAGTTGGTTCCGGTTCCGGAACAGGATCCTCCGGGGCAGGAGTGGGAATGGGTGTGGGCTCCGGAGTCGGCGAAGTAGTAGGTGTCGGGATGGGGTTATCATTACCCCCGTCCGGTCTTCCTTCCGCCTTGGAAGATGCCCCAGCAATAGTCAGGTTGACTTTCAGCCCGTAGGTATCGCTTTTTGCAGAAAGGGTGGTGCCTGCGGACAAGGAACCTGTATCAGTTGCACCTATTGTCCCTAATTGGTAATACTTGTTATTATCCCCCAATGCTTGTTGTAAAACCTTTAAAGCATCCGCCGCCTCCCTGTCTTTACGGGGATTATCATCGCCTTCAGGCAAATACAGAGCATTAACTTTCCCATCAGCAGTGGTCACAGCATTATAATAACCATTGTTCGCCGCAAGGACAAGATTGTTCACATCATAATCAATAATGCCCACACTGACACCCACACCAAAGCCGCCTTCTTTATTTACCTCATTTGCCAAAGCAGCCACAGCCAGCGTAGTTTTGTTGCGGGTATATAAATCCAAACTTTCCGCAGCAGTAAGTTTTGCCCCATCGTCCACAGAAACAATACTGTTGCTGTGGCCGGTGATTGTCGGCACCATGCCTACCATACCAAATTTGGTGGCACGTCCTCCGCCGAAAGCCAAATTCACCGCCAAAATATCGTTGGTGGCTTGAAGAATCATCTTGTCGGTAGCTTCTTTAATCTTCTCGTAGGCCTGCTTATGTTTCTCGTTGGAAGCATCCTTTCTGAGGTAAATGTAATTTGTTATAACAGGTCTTGCACCTAACACCTCTTGCTTTTTTTCATCCGTTGTTGCTTCCTTATATTTTTCAGCGCTCTCTTTTTCCTTATCATCAAACTTAACATTATCCAAAAATTTGGTGTTGCCGACAGCAGTCAAATTAACACCGTCTCCCAGCACCACCACCGCATCAAATTTGTTGCTGGAAATCACCGCATTACCGCCTAAGAAATCAACAGCGCCGGAATCGTTATAACCCGGCAGAACCGGAGACCAAATTTTTCCTGCCGTTCCGCCAACATTAATCAAACGGCCTTCCGTAGCGGCGGCAATTTCAATGGTGCCGCCCAAAATATTGTTCAAATGGCCTATTACAACATCCGCCCTGTTATTGGTGCGGGTAACCGCCACCGCCCCTGATAAGGCATCCGCCACATGTTCGCCTGTAGGGTCGCCGGCACGGCTGGAAACAGCAATATTGCTTATTACACCCAAAGGATTGGCAAGAGTTTCGTACATAGAACCCACAATCCCCGCCAACCCCATCACGGCGGAAACAATACTGCCATCGGTATTCCGTTGCACCGGCTTGTAGCGTAAATCTATATTACCGGCTCCCGAACCTAATGTGAAATTCTCCGGCATTTCCGCACCAACTGCGTTCCACACCGGTTGTGAATAACTGGCCGCATTATAAACCCCATCATCAGAACTGTTATATTTGTTCAATACTTGTCCGTAGATTTTCCCTGTTTCCAGCATCAGTTTTCCCAAAGAGTTGTCGCTGTCCGCCTCTTGGAACTTTTGCATATCCCCTTCAGCATCATCAAAATAATTGGCAGGGTCATAATCGTTGCCAAGATTTGCAGAGCCGTTTGCGGTACCGTTCGTTCCGAAAACTTTTTCATAGGCCGCATTAACCTTGGATGAGTGGGTAAAAGCATCCGCAAAACTTATTCCCCATGATTTCCAAGCGTCCGGCACATTTGTGAAAAGACCTACAAAACCTTCTGCCCACTTTTTGGGCCGGTAATCATCACACAACACACTCTTGGCATCTATCTTCACCGTGCCAATAGATGCGGTTATATTATTTAGGGAAATATCACCATCCCGATCCTTTTTTTCCATAATCACAACATCGGCAGTGTTGTCAATATCCGTAATTGCCACAGCGGCACCCATAGAAGCGTTGCCTGTCCCTGTTGTACATGCTTTGTTGGCAACATTACTTTTGGCACCGGCGGTAAAGTCCGGCATATTGGCGATTGCCGTAATGCTTAGTGCTTGACTAAACTCCACTTTCTTTTTCTCGTCATCCTTATAAGCCACCACATCCGGCCCGTTGGCAGTAATCCGTGCCTTGCCACCCACCACTACTTCCGCTGCATTTTTGACATTGGTTACAGCAATACTGCCGCCTACAGAAAAGTATTGGGAAGTACCGGTTCCTTCAGCATGTACGCCATCAATAGCCCGTTCAATGGCTTCCCTAATTTTTTCCTGGTCTTTTGCTTTCAGTTTGTTGTACTCTTCTGAATTTAGATATTGAACACCCTTAGTAACACTGCCCCAAAAACCGCCGGTTGTCGTATCCGTTTCAATGCGGTTGGATGCGGAGTTGCTCGGTTTCATAGTACTGTCGGCGGCAATATTTACAATACCGCCGGATTCAATCACACCTTCCACATCCACATTGGCAGCGGCATCCGCCACCGCCACACCTATTGCGGCGTTCACCGTAGCACGGTCATTGGTTTCTACCAATGGCGAATTAGACACTTCCGTATCTGCTGTCGCCAGCAAAACTGCTGCCGCCCCACTGGTAATCTTGGCATTTTCCCCCAACTTAACCTTTGCCTTGTCATCCACTACCGCTATGCCGACAGCAAGATTTGCATAACCGGAAGCGGCCTTTTCCGACCCTAAAATCATAGGCATGGTCGTAATATTACCCACACTGGCAGCAACCACACTGGCGGCCCCGCCGGCCTCCAGCACGCCTTCCACATCCACATTTGCCTTGTTGCTCATTACCGCCACATTTAACGCAATATCCTCAGATGGATTACCTCCTGTTACAGACGCTACCGGCATCACTATGCGTGACTGCAATGCCACAGCCATGCTCGTTGCCGATGCAGTAATATTTTCACCTGCCGTAATTTTGCTGTCCGCCCCGATATTAATCTTTGCTTCCGTATTTTGAAAAGTCAAAGTTGCGGCATTGGACTTAAAGAAATCGGAAATTCCCTTTAAGACAGGTGTACCAGGTTGTGTAAGCAGTCCGTTCAATACACCGGTGGCAGCAGTTGAAAAATAAGTTGCCGGATTCGTCAAAAAATCAATCTTGCCGTTCAAAACGTCAATGGAAATATCAGCAATAGCAGGGAAAGAACCCAGCAGGGTCTTTACGCTTTGGGCTTCCGCAGTAAGATTCACATCCTTCTTCGCCGTTATAACGCCGTCCACCTGTACATTTGCTTTGGCGTTTTCAATCGCCAAGGCAATGGGCCAGGTGCGTTGCACCGGTGTGGCATCGGCTTTTGCCTGAATATTAACATCCCCCGCACTGATAATTTTGGCACTTTTGCCCACAACAATATTGGTTTCCAAACCGCCGGACTGCAACAGGTTCTGCCAAAAAATATCGTCAGAATGTAACTCCGCATGCAACTCCACCGTGCCGTCACCCTTCATCCCCTGTGCGTTATCCAGAACATAATAATCCTCTTCAATGCCTTTAACTACATCCTTTTCAACTTTTGTAATTTGCAGACGGTGCTGACCGTCTGCAAATTTTTCATCAAAATCTGTCGGAAGAGCCACAATGTCACCGAAATCCACACCCGTATAAATGCGGGCACCATAGTCGGCTCCGCCCTCTTTGACCTTTGCCTTATCACCGTCAAACTCCACTTCCTTGCCCACAATAATATTGGCGGCATTGAACTTTGCTTCCAACCCGGTGCGGATTTTGCCGTTAACCACAATGGAACCGCTGGGATTCAAGGGAACGCTGTTGGCAATGGTGTCCTTCAAAAACGCTTTGCCGGCTCCCTCGATTCAGCCCTGCATTATCCCGGTCAAATAAGCGGATTGGGGAACCGTCACGGTCAAAGCGCCGGCATTGATGGCACCGCTCTGCCCCACTATCATACCGTTACTGCTGATGAAATAAAGATTGCCACCAATCTTGTTGTTGCGGAGGGCATTCACCGTGCCGTTGACTTCAATTCTGGCATCAACGAAATTCAAAAGGGTATGGAAATTGTCACCTTTGGCACCTTCATTCCATCTTGTAAAGTGCAGATTGGCAACTTCATTTTGAGCCACTTTAAACTGGGTGAACTTATTGGCGCCCACTGCAGCGTTAACCTGCTGCTGGGCATAAATATTATGAGTTGTATCACCGGCATTGATAAGCGATTGAGCATTGCTATCCGTAATCACTGAATTTGCCGCATACACAGGACTAAAGGACGGCCACGCCACCATGCCCGTCGCCAGCATCACCAGCACCGCTTTTTGCAGATTAGTCCTTTCGCTCCTCTTTTGTTTTGCCACATACTTTGTCATTTCCAAACCCTCCTTTAGGTTATACCTTTAGGTTATAATAAAATTAAAAAAGAATAATTAAAAAAAAATCTAGAACACTTATTGATAAAATATTGATAAAAAAATACATATAATTTTTCCCGTGTATATTTTATCTCAC
>JAGHTS010000268.1 GCA_018065225.1 Candidatus Phascolarctobacterium caballi | reverse complement strand
ATATTGATGTAATCTCAAAACGCCACACAAAATATCGGATGCGGTATTTTGCCAACCGAATTAATTGCCGCTTTATGTTTTCAACTTACAGATGATTGTTGACTCAAATTTAGTTTTTAGTTATAATTTTGGCTGATTTGACGTCAAAATTAACTTTTTGACGTCAAATCAGCCAAAATTTTACAAAAAGGGAAAAAATGGGAAAAGAAAATATCAATAAAGCGGCGGCTGAAACCCAACAAAAAAAGCAAAGGCAATATTGGGCAGAACACAGCAAAAGGAGCCGCAAACGCAACAAATTAAAAAAGGCGGTCAGTGAGTTTTGCAAAAAACTGCAAACTTCACGTATTGCCTCTGTTGACAAAGCAACAACCGCCTCCATCTCAATGCAGGTAAACAGAATCTTAAACCTCCCCTTCCGCTGGACGGATGAGGATTTGGCAAGGGCATATAACGCATTAACTGCATTGGAAAGAAAATATCTTAAAAGTATGTACACGGCGCTGCCGGAAGAAGAAACAGCCATGCAGGAACTTTTGGTCAACACCTTACATAATTCCAAACTGGACAGCAATGCCAAAGCCCGTGTGGCACTGAATGTGTTAAAAGTTATTGCCCAAGATGTATTTGTCGGCGGGGCAGATGGTATGGAACCAAACCAGGACAACCTGTTGATTTTGCTGACACAAAATATGACAAGGACGGCACCCAAATGGGCTTGCAAAGAATTGGTGAATTTGGTGGGCGAAAAATATCAGGGTAAAAATTATACTGACGCCCTTAGTGAATTCCGCAAAAAAATAAACATTTATACCGTAAAGAAAAACAACCGGGAAATGCCAACGGACAACAGTGACGATGATGATGCCGCTGAACTTATCAAATCACTGCTAAAATAAAAATCCCACACCTTGTGTGGGATTTTTATTGATTGGCCTCTTCGCCAAACTTCGTCAAAAAATCTTTCATAAAACCTTCATACAAAAATAAATATTCCGGCCGAACGAAATAATGCTGGTATGCCGGAACAGCAACATCCGGTTCCAACCTGCCGCTTATCTTGAAATGGTTGATTCCCATTTTTTCATAAACAGGCAACATATCACGTGTAATATTGTGTAATCTAAGTTGTCCGCTACGGTACAATTGGCTAAATTTACATTCGGTAATCGCATTGCTTTTAGGATTATCCCATTCCAAAATAGCCTTGTTCACGGAAGACCAGTGTTCCCTGCGATTTGGACAATTATCAATACAATGTTCATTTCCCAATACTTCCAAATTTTCAGGGTGGACAAATTGGTTCAGTTCCTGCTTATTATTAAACTCGTACGGCAACACCACTAAATTGGTTTTTGACAGTTCATTAATTTTTTTAATTTGCGCTTCTACCGTCTTTCCAAAATCGGTAGTTGTACTCCAACAAATTTTCAAACCGGAATAATGTTTCATATGATTTGCCATCAAATTGGTGCTCACCATAACATATCCCCCAATTTTACTGACTGCCAATGCAATTTGATTGGCAAGCTTATTACTCAAATGTTCCTTTTTTAGCAAAAAATTGGTAAAAACAAGCCGATATTCAACGCCATAACTTTTATACATACCAACAACCGTTTCTGCCCAATCATCATCAAATTCATCTGTCTCACCAATACAACGGTTTCCGTTCCAAATGCAACCTGGCGGACAACCATATGCGGTTTCAATAATAAAATCATCATAAAACCATTCCTGATGCTGTTTTATGGCTTCAAGCAAACCCCAATTTATTAATCTGATGTTATAGTTGTATCCTATTGTGTTGTCGTTCGCGTCCGGAATTGAAAAAATATACATTTATCTTTCCCCTTTTTCATAATATTGTAATTGCGATTTTGTATATTATATACTAAATCAAAAAAAAACTCCACACTTATGCGTGGAGTTTTTAATCATATTATCCCCAAAATCAGAACATTCCCAAAATCAATCCGCCATAAGTTGCGATTACAGGGGCAAATACCAAAGACACAATGGTCATCAGTTTAATAAGGATATTCATAGCAGGGCCGGAAGTGTCCTTGAACGGGTCACCAACTGTATCACCGGTAACTGCTGCCTTGTGGCAGGCACTGCCTTTGCCGCCATGTACACCTGACTCAATATATTTTTTTGCATTATCCCAAGCGCCGCCTGCATTAGCCATAAGAATAGCTACAAGCACACCGCTTGCCAAAGCACCGGCAATCATACCACCCAATGCTTCTGTACCAAACAAAAAGCCCATCAAAAGCGGAGCAATAATAGCCATAACTCCGGGAACAACCATTTCATGCAAAGCCGCCGCTGTTGAAATCTCAACACACTTGCCATATTCAGCTTTTGCTTTGCCTTCCAACAGTCCGGGAATTTCACGGAACTGACGGCGTACTTCTTCAACCATTTGATTTGCCGCTTTGCCGACAGATTCCATTGTCATTGCACCAAACAAGAACGGCAATGTAGCACCAATAAACAAACCAATCAAAGTAATCGGGTTAAGCAAATCTATTGCCTTCAAATTAACTACATGGGCATAAGCACTAAACAATGCCAATGCGGTCAATGCAGCGGAGCCAATGGCAAAACCTTTGCCAATAGCCGCTGTTGTATTACCAACACTGTCCAAAGTATCTGTAATTTCACGGACACTCTCCGGCAATTCACTCATTTCGGCAATACCACCGGCATTATCAGAAATTGGACCATAAGCATCAACTGCAACTGTCAAACCTGTTGTGGACAACATTCCAACTGCCGCCAAAGCAATACCATAAAGTCCCATGTTGGGGTCTTGCATACCGCCCATACTGAAGAAAGCAACAATAACACCCAAGCAAATCAATACCATAGGTACAAATGTAGAATACATTCCAACTGCCAAACCGCTGATAATAACTGTTGCATGACCTGTTTCAGAACTGTCGGCAATCTTTTTTACAGAACTGTAATCAGCACTGGTATAAATCTCTGTAACTTTACCAATAGCCAAACCTACAATCAAACCGGCAGCAATAGCCATAAACGGTGCAACCCCGCCCAAAATTGTAGTGCTGAAATAATATGCCGCAATAACAGTGATAATCCCGCCTACATAAGTTCCGTTATTCAATGCGGCTTGAGGATTGTTAGATTTACTGTTACGGGCAAACATAATACCAATAATTGATGCAATAATACCTACAAAAGACAAAGTGAATACAAATTCAACACCTTGTCCGCTGGGATAAGCAACTGCACCCAAAGTAATGGCAGAAATAATTGCACCTACATAAGATTCAAATAAATCTGCACCCATACCGGCAACGTCGCCAACATTATCGCCTACATTATCGGCAATAGTAGCAGGATTACGAGGATCATCTTCAGGAATACCTGCTTCAACTTTACCAACAAGGTCTGCCCCTACGTCTGCCGCTTTGGTGTAGATACCACCGCCAACACGGGCAAACAAAGCAATAGAACTTGCACCCAAGCCAAAGCCGGTAACAATATCAACATCGCCAAAAGCAGCATAAGCCAAAGACACTCCGGCAATACCAAGACCAACTACGCAAAGTCCCATAACCGCACCGCCGCTGAAAGCAATTTTTAATGCCTTTGGCATACCATGCTGTGCTGCCGCCGCAGTACGGACATTTGCTTTGGTGGCAACAATCATACCAAAATATCCTGCCAAAATACTGAATACCGCACCGCCAACAAAACAAATTGCTGTCAAAACACTAAGGAAGCAGGCAATAATTGCCGCAACCACAACAACAAACACTGCGAGATATCTATACTCGCGATACAAAAACGCCATTGCGCCTTCATGAATAAAACCGGAAATTTCTTTCATCCGGTCATTGCCGGCATCCGCTTTGCCAATTGCCGCACTCAACATTGCCGCCACAGCCAAAGCAATAACACCGACTGCCAATGAGACCATTAAATAACAACTCACTTGACTTACCCCTTCCTAATCTTTCATTACATATTTAATTTCGCCAAAATTAAAGTGATTACGGCGAAAAGAATACCAAGAATCAAAGTGATTTTACTGAATATTGTATCTTTGTCTTTTCCTTTACCCATAAAGGAACCTTCACTGCCACCAAAGGTACTGCCTACACCTGCTTTGCCAGATTGCATTAAAACAGAAAAAATGATACCGACACTGACAACTGCATCCAATATTAATAAAATTGTTTCAAGCATAAAGCACACCTCCTTTTTGACAACGAATAAAGATTATACTATACCATACCCTATTTTGCAACAATATTTACCAACCTTCCCTGCACACAAATTACTTTACGTACTGTGGCACTGCCAATGCTTGCTTTGACATTGGTATCAGCCAAAGCAATCTTTTCAAGTTCAGCCGCAGTCGCTTCTGCCGGTACCATCAAACGTCCTCTCATTTTCCCGTTTACCTGTAAAACAATTTCCACACTATCAACCTTTATGGCATTTTCATCATATTTACACCAATCTTGTGTATGTACACTGCTATTAGCATCAAAGACATTTTGCCATAATTCTTCGGTTATGTGCGGAACAAATGGCGCCAACATTAAAATCAATGAAGAAATTGTTTCATAAATCAACCCTGCATTGGGTTCGGTAACTTTCTCTTTGTACAAATACAAAGCATTAACTAATTCCATTAATGTGGATATGGCTGTATTGAAATTAAAACGTTCACCAATATCAACCGTAACTTTTTTAATACTGCTATGTAAAACACGACGTAAATCTTTATCAGCATCAGTTAAAACATTTACATCATATTTTGTTATTTTTTGTTTAAGTATCGGCTCATAGGCAGCAACAATCCGCCATACCCTGTTCAAAAAACGATAAGCGCCTTCTACTCCTTTATCCGACCAATCCAATTCACGTTCCGGCGGAGCGGCAAACATAATAAACAAGCGGGCAGTATCCGCACCATATTTTTCCACTATTTCTTCCGGACTGACAACATTGCCCAAAGATTTGCTCATTTTCGCCCCATCTTTAATAACCATACCCTGTGTCAGCAAATTAGTGAACGGTTCATCATAATCAACCAACCCGGCATCACGCAATACCTTCAAAAAGAAACGGCTGTATAACAAATGCAAAATAGCATGTTCAATACCGCCAATATACTGGTCAACTGGCCCCCAATAAGCATTTTTTTCTTTGGCAAACGGCATTTTATCATTGTGGGCATCTGTATACCGCAAATAATACCAACTGGAACACAAAAAAGTATCCATTGTATCTGTTTCCCGTGTTGCATCTGCTCCACATTTAGGACATTTGCAATGTACAAAACTGTCACTGGTTGCCAAAGGTGATTTATTCCCTGCATCAAAAGAAACATCCTCCGGCAACAAAACAGGCAACTGCTCTTCAGGAACAAGTACTTCCCCGCATTTTGGACAATAAACAACGGGTATAGGTGCCCCCCAATAACGCTGACGGCTAATTAACCAGTCACGCAAACGGTAATTAACACGTTTTTTCCCAAATCCCTGTTTAATTGCTTCTTCACTAATTGCAGACATTGCTGCCTGCATTTCCATACCAGTAAATTTTCCCGAATTAATTACTTGCCCATTCTTTTCTTCGTAGGCGCAAGTCATTTCCTCACGGGTTAAAACTTTATCTTTGGGACAAACTACAGGAATAACATCCAAGCCATATTTTTCGGCAAACATCCAGTCCCTTTGGTCACCACTTGGTACGCCCATAACTGCACCAGTACCATAATCATAAAGCACATAATTGGTGATCCACAATTCCGCTTTTTGTCCATTAAACGGATTAATAACATGATACCCTGTAAAAATACCTTCTTTTTCTGATTCACTGGATGTACGCTCAATATCTGACTGATTTTTTACTTTTTTGCAGAAAGCACGGATTTCATCTGCCCGGGGATTGTTTTCGCAAATTTTTTCAACCAAAGGATGTTCTGCCGCTAAAACCAAGAAAGTTACACCAAACACTGTATCGGGACGGGTCGTATAAACTGTAACTTTATCTTTTAGTTCAGGTATTTCAAAAGTTAACTCCAAACCTTCGCTGCGTCCTATCCAATTTTGCTGCATAGTACGCACCCGCTCAGGCCAGCCACCCAATAATTTTAAATCTTGCAAAAGTTCATCGGCATAATCTGTAATTTTAAAAAACCATTGTTCCAAATCTTTCTTTTCTACTACATTGTCACAACGCCAGCATTTGCCGTCAATAACCTGTTCATTGGCTAATACTGTATTACAATGGCTGCACCAATTTACTGCGGACTTTTTCTTAACCGCCAAACCCTTTTTGTAAAATAATTCAAAAAACCACTGTGTCCATTTGTAATAGTCTTCCTTGCAGGTAGTTACTTCCCTGTCCCAATCATACGAAAGACCCAACGCTTTTTGCTGACGTGTCATATTGGCAATATTATCTAATGTCCATTTTTTAGGGGCAATACCATGCTTAATAGCGGCATTTTCTGCCGGCATTCCAAAAGAATCCCAGCCAATAGGATGCAAAACATTAAAACCATTCATCCTACGAAAACGGGCGATAACATCCCCAATAGAATAATTCCGGACATGCCCCATATGTAGGTTACCGCTGGGATAGGGGAACATTTCCAAAACATAAGATTTACGTTTTTTTGTGTCTTCCGTTACTTTGTAAGTTTTATTATCTTCCCAATATTTTTGCCATTTTGTTTCAATTATATGAGGTTCATACTTTTCCTGTAACATTACATTTCCTCCTGCAATCTGCCGGGATATTTTTTTAATCCTTCACCAAGTATGTAAATTGCTCTTGCCAATTCTTCACAATTAATAACATATGCCAAACGGGCTTCTTGTTTTCCAAACATAGGGTTACCATTAAACCCATTACCCGGGGCAAACATCATTGTTTCCCCATCCACATCAAAACTTTGCAACATCCAAACAGCAAACTTTTCCGCATCATCAACA
>JAGHTS010000251.1 GCA_018065225.1 Candidatus Phascolarctobacterium caballi | reverse complement strand
ACCACGCAAACCGCATTGTACAGGCCGTGGGTCACCTCTCCTGCTGCTTTGGTTTGCTGTTACATTGGTAGTCAGTCCTTCAATACTACGCAACTCACCCCGCAACTCATCCATCAAAGTCTGCATTGATTTGTTACGTTCCGACGAGTCGTACAATTTTATCATCATACTGCCATTATTTACAGGGTTACGCGTACCACCAATGTATAACGAAGCAAACTTGACCTCGGGATGTGCCATAACTTTTTCTTCAATCTCCTGTGCCAGTTCCGCCGTCTTATACAAACTGGTTCCAATAGGAGATTTATAATTTATTTGAAACTGTCCCGAATCGTATGTCGGCTGGTATTCCACACCAATAAAAGGCACCAATCCCAAATTCACCACAAACGAAATCACACCGATAATAATAACTTTAACAGGATTGGCCAATGCCAAATTAATCAAATCATCATACAATATGCGAACATAATTAAATCCGGCTTCAAACTTTTTCAAACACTTGTCCACAAACTTGGGACGCATACCCTTATCCTGATTTTCATCTTTAATAAAATGTGCTGCAACCATTGGTGTAAGTGTATAGGCAGTCATTGTGGAAAAAGCTACGGCAAAGGCCACCGTCAAACCAAACTGCTTAAAAAATTCACCAATAATTTCACCCATACTGCCAATGGGAACAAACACAGCCATCAACACCAATGAAGTCGCCATAATCGCCAAAGCCAGTTCCACCGTAGCATTTTCAGATGCCTGCATGGGCTTTTCCCCTTTTTCAATATGACGGAACACAGTTTCAATCAACACAATGGCATCATCTATCAACATACCGACAGCTAAACTCAAAGCCATTAAAGACATATTGTTTAATGTAAAGTTCATTACCTTCATCAAGAAAAAAGTAGAAATCAAAGATGTAGGAATACACAAACCGCCAATAATTGTAGCCCGCAAATTGCCAAGAAACAAATAAGTTACAAACAATGCCAAAAAGCCGCCAAAGATAATTGTATTCCACACATCTGCAACATTATCACGGATATAGGTACTTTGGTCGGAAACAACCGCATAACTGATATCCTCAGGAATAACCCGTTGCCGCAACTCTTTCATTCTTTCCATAAAATTATCAGTAACCTGTACCGTATTCGTCTTGGACTGCTTCCTGACAGTAACAATTACGCACCCTTCTTTATTCAACTCTGCATAAGTTGTTTCGTCATCCCAGTCATCAAGGACTTCACAGACATCTGTCAAATAAATCGGACGCCCATCATTATTACCAACAACGATGGACTTCATATCTTCAATCTTATTAAATTTACCCAAAGTGCGCACCGTAATTTCCATATCATGGGTCTTGACCTTGCCACCCGGAGTATTATAGTTTTCCGCATTAATTAAACTATACAAATGCTGAAAGGAAATATGGTACTCCGCCATCTTACGGGGATTACAAACAACCCGCATAACACGCTGACTGGCACCAATAACATTGACCTCCGCCACACCGTCCACCATCTGCATTTCATCACTCAAACTGTCCTCAATAAACCGCCTGATTTCGGCACGACTGCGGCTTTTACTTGAAAAAGCCAGCACCACAATCGGCCGTGATGCCAAATCAACGGTCTGCACGGTTGGCTCATCAATATCATCGGGCAAACGCTTACGCACAGATGCCACCTTTTCACGCACATCCGCCGCCTTGCTTTGCGGGTCAACGCCCTGCTCAAACTCCAAAACCGTTTCACTAAAACCTTCCAACACAGAAGAAGAAAGCGTCTTGATACCGGCCACCTGACTAACACGGTTTTCAAT
>JAGHTS010000158.1 GCA_018065225.1 Candidatus Phascolarctobacterium caballi | reverse complement strand
ATCTAATCATTTTTATTAAAGAGGTATAAACATTATGCCGGAAGTTTTAGGAAACTTAAAGGGTATTCGCAATTCTGTTATTGAAGAATTGAATAAAATTTATGATTGTCACGTTGACAATTCCCAAATTGTCAGTCAGGAATTGGTATTAAATTTGGCAAAAATCACCAATATTATCAACCGTGAAATTTCTGTTTATCTTGATAGGGCAGGGGCGGTACAAAGTGTTTGTGTTGGTGATAACAATACTGTCAGTTTGCCTAATATCAATAATCGGCGTGGTGAAAAACATTTAAGCGGTATCCGTTGCCTGCATACCCATCCGGGTGGAAGTGCAGAATTAAGCGGTATTGATTTAAGTGCTTTACGGCTTAACCGTTATGATGCCATGATTGCCATAGGTGTTCATCCAACAGATATAGACAAATCTTTGCTGAGTTTTGCCATTATCACAGGTTATGACGAAAACGGGGAATTTACTTTGTCCGTTTGTGACCCTGTTTGTGCTGAACAGGCAGAGAGCATTTTCTTTCCCAATTTGGTGGCTACTATTGAAAAATCTTTAGCTGTCAATGATGGTGCAACAAACCTGAACAAGCAACAGGAAAAAGCGGTTTTGGTTGGCATGGAATATAATGGTATGGATATGACTTTGGGTTGGACCCCCGAAGATTCATTGGAGGAACTGAAACAACTTGCCGATACTGCGGGGGCGGTGGTTGTAAAAAAGTTCTTTCAAAAACGTCCCAAACCTGACCCGGCATATTTTATTGGCAGGGGCAAGGTACAGGAATTGGCATTATTTGCCCAACAGGAAAATATTGATTTATGTATTTTTGATGATGAACTCTCACCTGCGCAACAACGTAATATTGAAGAAGCAATGGGAATTCATGTTATTGACCGTACAGGTTTGATTTTGGATATTTTTGCCCAACGTGCCCGTTCCAATGAGGGAAAATTACAAGTTGAACTGGCACAACTGCAATATATGTTACCACGTATTATGGGCAAAGGTTTGGCTTTGTCACGGCTTGGCGGTGGTATTGGTACACGTGGGGCAGGGGAAACAAAGTTGGAATTGGACAGACGCCATATTCGCGACCGTATTGCTTTTATCAAAAATTGTATTGAAAAGGTTAAAGGAGTCCGTGATTTACATCGTGAGGGCAGGGCTAAGGCGGAAGTTCCTACTATTTCACTGGTTGGTTATACCAATGCCGGTAAATCTACTTTGTTAAATGTTTTGACCAATTCTGATATTTATGCCAAAGACCAATTGTTTGCCACATTGGATCCGACTTCACGGCAACTTATTTTGCCGGACAAACAGGAAACTGTTTTGACAGATACTGTTGGGTTTATTCAAAGGTTGCCGCATCAGTTGGTTGCCGCCTTTCAATCTACTTTGGAAGACACTATTAATGCAGATGTTTTATTACATGTTATTGATGTCAGTCATCCTTTGTATCAGGAACAAAGCAACGCGGTATATAAGGTATTGGAAGAATTACAGATTAAAGACAAGCCAATTATTACTGTGTATAACAAAATTGATAAATTGCCGGATAATTCAGAATTACTTGTACGTTTGCAAAACGCGGAAAATGCCGTTTGCGTTTCTGCCAAGCAAAATATCAATTTGGACAAACTTTTACAACTGATTGCCCAAAACTTAAAATTAAAATCATTGGACGATTGTTTCTATATTCCCTATACAGAAACGGCAATGGTAGCCAAATTGCATGAATTGGGAACAGTAGTTGAAGAAGAATATTTGGCAGATTGTACTAAAGTTCATGCCATCATTTCTACGGAATACATGACTATGTTTGAAAAATATCTAATTAATACAATGTTAGGAGATTTAGATTAATGGTTAAAAAAGATAATGGTATTGGTTGTGGTTTTGGTTGTTTTGTTTATTTTGTTTTTGATTATTTTTTTAAATAGTTTAAGTGACTAAAAAAGAGGGGGTAAATCCCCTCAAAAATAGGGTAGGTGTCAAATGGATTTTACAAAATTTGAACAAGACGCACTGACGCAAGTTGGCAAACAGTCAATTTTATTGGAAGAAATTGCTTTATTTAATACCGAAAAAGTTATTAATGCTTTTAGAAAACATCAGGTTTCTGATTTTTATTTAAAACCATCAACAGGTTATGCTTACAGTGATATGGGCAGGGAAAAATTAGATTTGATTTATGCAGATATTTTTAAAACAGAAGCAGCCCTTGTCCGCAGTCAGTTTGTCAGCGGTACACATGCATTGGCGGTGGCATTGTTGGGAAATCTGAAAGCAGGGGATGAATTGGTGGCGGTTACGGGTAGTCCATATGATACTATGCAGACCATTATCGGTTATCCGGTTGCCGCCGAAGGTTCTTTGATTGATTTAGGTGTCAAATATAAAGAAATACCTATGCATGGAAAAGAGCAAGATTTTATGGCTATAAAAGAAAATGTTTCAAAAAACACAAAAATGGTACATATCCAGCGTTCTTGTGGGTATAGCAGTATTAGAAATACCATAAATGTAGAAACAATCGGGAAAATAATTCAATTTGTCAAAAATATTAATCCTGATATTATTTGTTTTGTTGATAATTGCTATGGTGAATTTACCGAAAAACTGGAGCCGACAGAAGTCGGAGCTGATTTAGTGGCGGGGTCATTAATCAAGAATTTAGGCGGTGGACTTGCTCCAACCGGTGGCTATATTGTTGGTAAAGCAGATTTGGTGGAAAAAGCATCCTATCGTTTGACTGTTCCCGGTTTGGGTGGTGAAATGGGGGCGACTTTGGGCGATACTGCCCGTGAATTTTATCAAGGATTGTTTTTGGCACCCCATATTGTAATACAGGCAATAAAAACATCTTTATATGCTTCAGCTATTTTTAAAGGATTGGGGTATCAGGTTAAACCGGAGCCGGAAGAATTACGGAGTGATATTATTCAATGTATTACTTTAAATAATAAAGAAACCCTTTGTAAG
>JAGHTS010000105.1 GCA_018065225.1 Candidatus Phascolarctobacterium caballi | reverse complement strand
CAACTATGATTTATCGCATACCGGCGTTGTTGTTTGCGATAACAATTCATGAATATGCACATGCAGTGGCAGCAGACAGTATGGGGGATCCAACTCCGCGTTATTTAGGCAGGTTAAGTTTCAATCCAATGGTGCATCTTGATCTTATTGGTGCGTTAATGTTGGTTGTTGCCGGTTTTGGATGGGCAAAACCTGTACCTATTAACAGTAATAATTTTAAAAACCGTCGTCAGGGAATTATAAAAGTAAGTTTGGCGGGGCCGTTTGCCAATTTGTTTTTGTGTTTTTTGGCGGCTTTTATTGCAGCATTTTTGTATAGATTTGGATTGATGAGCCAAACGGTTTTTAATTTTTTGCAATGGATGATGCTTTATAACGTTTGGTTTGCATTTTTTAATTTGATACCAATACCTCCATTAGACGGGTCAAAATTAGTTATGGAATATATGCCGGCCCGTTATCTTTACAAATATGAAGAAACTGTTGAGCGGTATGGTTTTTATATTTTATTAGGATTGGTATTAACAGGAGTTATTGGAGCAATTGTTAATCCATTGGCACAAATGTATTTGGGCTTGGTAAATATGTTTTTAAATTTGATTTTTTAAAGGGAGCAGAGATATGGCAAGAGTTATTAGTGGGATGCAACCGTCCGGAAGATTTCATTTGGGCAACTATATGGGGGCATTGGAAAATTGGGTGCGTTTGCAAAATGATTATGAATGTTTGTTTTTTATTGCTGATTTACACGCTTTGACATCATCTTATGCTGATACATCCAAATTGCAGGAAAATATTCATGAGATGGCAATAGATTGGTTAAGTGCAGGACTTGACCCGGAAAAGAATATCATTTTTGTGCAAAGCCATATTAAGGAACATGCAGAATTGGCATTGTTATTAGGAATGAGCACACCGTTAGGATGGTTGGAACGTGTACCGACTTATAAAGATAAAATTCGTGATTTGGAAGGAACCGATAAAGATTTGCATACATACGGATTTTTGGGATACCCTGTTTTAATGGCGGGGGACATAATTCTTTATAAAGGAACCCATGTGCCGGTAGGCGAGGATCAAAGTGCTCATTTGGAATTAACACGTGAGATTGTACGGCGGTTTAATAATCTTTATCATAAAGAGGTGTTTCCAGAGCCGCAGGCATTATTTAGCAAGGCAAAAGTTTTGCCGGGCATAGATGGAAGAAAAATGAGCAAGTCCTATGGTAATACTATTCCTTTTGGAGCACCACCTGAAGAATTGGAAGCGGCAATCAAACAAATGACAACAGACCCTGCACGAATTAAGAAAACAGACCCGGGACATCCCGATGTTTGTATTGTGCATAAATTTCAAGAAGTGTTTAATACAGAAGATTGTGCTGATATTACAGCGAAATGTCAGGCAGGTGAAATTGGCTGTGTGCAATGCAAAA
>JAGHTS010000322.1 GCA_018065225.1 Candidatus Phascolarctobacterium caballi | reverse complement strand
TAGTTGTTTGTTGTTTTGATTTTGTCGGCATCGGCATGAATGGTGTCGCCCGTGTCCGTATCGTTGTCCGCGTCAAAGAGAACCGTGCCGTTTTTTGTTTCCCCGTCGCTAAGTGTGATTTGCAGTGTGTTTTGGGAATTGCTGTATTTTGTGCTGTCCTGGTCTTTGTCATCTGCGCCCAAACTTATGGTACCATCGTTTTTGAGCCCTGCCGTGCCCAAATTCCCGCCGAGGCAGTCAACGTCTATGCAGAGGGTGCCGTTGGTTTGGATGTGGAGAAATGAGGTGTTGATCATGGCGTTGGCGGTTATGGTGTTATTGGTTTTTATTTCCACCGTACCGCCGCCCACGACGTCCTTATTTAATGCTCCAAGCGGGTCTTTCGTCGCTTTGCCCGTGAGTATTAGTTGTTTGCCTGTGTCCACGGTGTTGGTTCCGGCACCTATGTAACTTGCCGCCGCTTCCACATTTTCACTTATCTGTAAAGTCCCCGCACCGTTTACCAGGCCGCCCAGTGTGCCTGTTGTCAGCTTTAAGGTGTTGGTTGCATATACTTCTGTTGTGCTTGCCGCAATGTTGTCCGCTTTGGCGGTAATAGTGTCACTTGATGTTGTATTCAATCCTATGTAAAGATTGCCGCCGCTGATTTTTGCATTGTTGTTGAGTGTTCCTGTTTCTTTAAGGTACACTTTGCCGCCCGTATTGGTTATGGCATTTTGGAGCGCCGCCACCCCGTTGGTTGTTGTCGCCTCTATGTATGCTTTGTTCGTTATCGGGCTGGTTATTTTGCCACCTTCCACATGTATTGTCCCGCCGCTGTTGTTTGTCAGTACTCCTGTTTTTATTTCCCCTCCGGTAACGTTTATGCGGTAGCTGTTGGTTATCGCCCCCGATATAATCCCGCCTGAAAGGTTTAAGGTGCCGCTGGTAGTTATGGCTCCGCCGGTACTGCCTCCGCTTTGGTTAATAATGCCCGCATTGCTGATTTCACTTTTTATTGTTCCGTCAGAAAAAGCAACTGTCCCGCCGCTGTTATTGGTAAGTTTGCCTGTTTGGACAAGGGCGGCGGCATTATTGATTGTTACCGTGCTTTTGTTTTTGTTGGTTATCGCCCCAGATGTGGTGCCGCCTGATATGGTGAGTGTCGCAACATTGGTTCCGTCACCGTTGGTGATTGCCCCGTTCACTTGTGTTGTGCTGTCACCGCTAATGGTTATTTTTCCTGTGCCGCTGCTTGTTATGGCTCCGCCCACACTGCCTTTGGTTATGCTGATAGTTCCCCCGCTGTTGGTGGTTGCGCCTTTCACCGTGCCTCCGCCAACGTTAAATGTTTTCGCTCCGTTGTTGGTAATTGCCCCGCCATATTGCCCACCGTTGACATTAAGCGTGCCGTTATTGGTCATGGCTTTGCCGATACTGCCGCCTGTTTGGGTAAGTGTCCCG
>JAGHTS010000219.1 GCA_018065225.1 Candidatus Phascolarctobacterium caballi | reverse complement strand
GTACATGATTTGGCAGTAATGGTGGGATTGGATGTTCCCAAAGCACGATTGGAAAAGTTTTCAGACAAAGGTTCAACATTTCTTGTGCAGAGATTCGACCGAGCGGGAAACAAAAGATTGCATTTTGCATCTGCAATGACATTGTTAGGCAAGCAGGATGGTGATATTGGCACCAGTTATCTTGATTTGGTAGGGCTTATCCGTTCTCAAGGGGCGTGTGTTGACAAAGACTTATTGGAGCTGTGGAAAAGAGTTGCTTTTAACATGCTGGTAAGTAATAACGATGACCATTTGAGAAATCATGGATTTTTATTAGAGAGAAATGGTTGGCATATATCCCCTGTATTTGACATTAATCCTGTACCTTACGGGGATAATTTAGGTTTATTAGTTGATGAAACAAACAGTTTGATTAGTAAAGATTTACTTTTAAGTACGGTTGAATATTATGGAATAAGTGTTACCAAAGCCAAAGATATGTTAACTGAAATGAAAACAATAATTGATAGGCAATGGGAAAACAAAGCAAAAGAATATGGAATTAAAAGGAACAGTATAGAATATATGGAAGATGCTTTTGTTAAATGTGGTAATTGAATAAAATTGAAAAAAAATTTTTTGAAAAGTTGTCATATTTACCAAATTTGGGTCACGATATGTGTTATAATTTAATCAACGTTAAATAAATGGCATGTGGGAGTATAAAATTACGAACAAATTTAAAGATGATATTCCACAATTTGAACTTGTATTAGCCGATAACTGTCCTTGCAGGACTTGCAAATATATGGCAGATTTTCCAGAGCTTTTATATACGCTTAAATGCCCACATATGCAACGTAAGCCTATATGGGTATGTGATGGTGAAAAGTGTCCTTGCTATAAGAAAATGAAATAGTTTGTAAATTATAAAATTTGAAAATTTTAGGAGGCATTTATGAAATTAGTAGAAATTGACCCAACGGGGTGGGGTGACCCCGACATGTAATTTGAAGAAATAGACCAAGTGCCTTTTAGCGAAGACAGGTTTTTAAGACCAGATGCAGATAAGGTCACTTGCAGAGATTGTTGTAAAGTCCAGTACAATCCTTGCAGTGCATATTGTAAAGCATATCCTGAACCTGAAGGAAAACCACGCAATATATTATGGAATAATGCTAAATGCAAGTATAAAGTATCAATTAACGATTCTAAAAAAGCTGGAAATTAAATTCTGAAGATATTTAAAAAGTATAATAATAAGTTATGAATTAATTTAAAGCTTATATTCCACAATTTAAACTTGTATTAGGCGAAAAAAAGTAAAAAAAAATTTGCAGATTACGAAAACATGTGTTATAATAAAAACATCAAATGGAGGTATCGGTTATAATCAAATAATTTTGTAACTAAATACTCATCAAGAACAGTGGAGGGACTGGCCCAATGAAGCTGTAGCAACCCCTGAAATCGTCAGGAAGGTGCTAAATCCAGCGGTAATGAAACCGAAAGATGAGACGCATTCTATAGATTAATTGGCGTTTCATCTCGGAAACACCAATTTTTTTTTACGAAAGCGAGGTATTGACGATGTCAAAATTGATGAACTTTGAAGTTAAGTTTGATGCTTATGTGAATGGTGTTAAGTCCGGGAAGAAACTGTATGCTACCAAGTATTTTGGTGATGCGGTTATTGCCGGCAGCAAGGAACTTGCCAACCTGACGGTTCGTGAGTGGCTTTGCGAGAATTTCCCTGAACAAAATGTGCAAATGGTCAAGTCCAAGATTTATGTTGACGGTGTTTTGCGTTTCAGCAATTTTAAGGCAGAGTTGTTAGCAGCTTAAGGGGGTGATATAAATGGCAAAATTGACATTAAAAGAAATTGAAGAAAAGATGTATGCCTCAAATCCTAATACTAATCCAAATGGCAGTTCTGAAGATTTTTTCAAGTATGCTTTGATGGGGGCTAAGCAGGGCAGTGCCAAATGCATGAGTGAAGCATCTGTATGCTATAGTCAAGGTTTTGGGACAAAAGAAAATTCTGACAAAGCAATAGAATGGGCAGAAAAAGGTGCTTCTTTGGGTAATGATTTTGCTTTGTTTCTTATGGGAACTTATTATGATTTTGGTAAAGGTGTAGAACAAGATTATGAAAAAGCTAACGAGTATTATTCAAAAGCAGTAGATTTAAACTATCCTGCAGCTAAGGCTAATCTTGCCTGCATGTATGCAGATGGTCGGGGTTGTGAAGTTGATCAAAAAAAGGCTTTTGGACTTTGGCTTGAAGCATATAATGATGGGGAAATATGGTGTTCCCAATACCTTTTTGAGTGTTATTTATATGGCTTAGGTGTTGATAGAAATAAGCAAAATGCTGAAAAATATTTAGATATTGCTCAGGCTAATGGGTTTGAAATTGATGACGAGATACTTGATGATTTTTATCTGTATCAGGCAAATGCAGATATATTGGAAAGTGTAAAAGCTGAAAAATCAAAATATCTTTCTGATGAAGAGTTTGAGTCTGCAGTTAATAAAGCAATGGCAGATGCCAAGTCAGACAAAAAAAGCGGTAAAATACCTTTTGCTGACAAACAGTTTGTCTTGCCGGGCAGACAAGAACTAACCAAGTATTTTAACGATGAAATCATTGATTTTTTCAAATATCAGACCCAGTATCGCAAAATGGGTATTAATACAATACCTGCAACCTTATTATATGGGCCTCCAGGTTGTGGTAAAACCCATGCAGTTGCTGCCGTTACCAAATTTTTAGGTATGCCGGTATTTGAGATTAATTCTCTGACAGTGGGATGTACTTATATTCATGGTACTTCCAAAAAAATTGCCAAAATATTTGACGAAGCTAAAAAGGCAGCTCCAAGTGTTGTTGTTATTGATGAGTTTGAAACGTTTGTAGGCAAGCGTGACGCTGACGATTGGAAATCTAAACTTGAAGAAACAGATGAGTTTCTTCGTAATATTTCTCCGGCAATAGACAGTGGTGTTGTAATTTTTGCCATGACAAATATGCGGGAAGCTATTGATCCTGCAATTTTACGAAAAGGCAGATTTGACAATCAAATTGAAGTGGGACCTGCCAGTACTGAAGAAATCAAGGCTGTCCTAAAATATGAACTGTCCAAAACTCAGGCAAGCAGCGAACTTGATTTAAATAATTTCGCAAAAAGGTTGGTTAACCGCCCGTTGTCAGATATAGGGTATGTTGTCCGTCAGGCAATCCGCAGTGCGGTTCATAATGGACACAGTAAGGTGCAAACAAGTGATTTGAACAACGGTTATAATGATTTGGTACGTGGCGAGGCAAAGCATTTGACTGTTCCGCACCATCATATTGGTTTTCAAACTGCGTAAGCATAAAATTTTAATAAATAAAAAAGGGGATTTAATTATGACAATAAAAAAAATTAAAAGTATTGATGAGCTTGTTGCTGAAAGTACAAAAATGTTGACCAATCCGGAAACAGCGGGAAAAGGGTTTCAAAGATTGCAGGTTTTAGAAGAAAAAGGTTCTGTGCAAGCTGCCTGTGTGCTTGCTCTGGCATTAACACGTGGGGATGGAACTAAAGAAGATCCTAATTTAGCTTTTGCAATCATTAATAAGTACGCAAAAAGTGACAATCCAGATGTAAATTACATTATTGGCACTTTTTATGAAAATGGAATTGGGACTAAAAAAGATGTTGACCATGCTATATTTTGTTACAGAATGGCGACTAATTACGATTTTGTTCCTGCCTATATTGCTTTGGCAAGATGTTATCGTGAAGGCATTGGTGTAGAAAAAAGTTTACAACATGCCTTTGCCATGACCATGATGGCTGCCAATCTTGGTCATGCTGATAGTATGTATAATGTGGCGTTGCATTACCTTAACGGTTGGTCGGTAGAAAAAGACAGGGATGAAGGCAGAAAATGGATTTTAAAAGCATCCGATGCCGGCTCGCTAGCGGCATCTGTACTTTGGGGTAATTTCTGCATAAATGCCGAGGATTATGAGAATGCCGTAAAATACTTTACAAGGGCAGCAGAAAAAGATAATCCCCATGCATTGTATGTGTTACATCAATGCTATAGGGATGGATTGGGTATTAAACAGGATAGGGAAAAAGCTTTTTCCCTCTGTTCTAAAGCTGCTGAATTGGGCGATATAGATGCGTTAAGTGATATGGGCATTTGGTTTGAATACGGTTATAACACAATTAAACAAAACTATCCTGAAGCGTTAAAATGGTATCTTAAAGCTGGTGAAGCAGGTAATCCTACTGGTTGGTTAAATGCCGGTTATGCATATATCAACGGGCGGGGTACAAAACAAAATGATGATAAAGCTTACGAGTGTTTTAAAAAAGCGGCAGATATGGGTGATGCAGGTGGAATTTGTTCAGTGGGCTGGTGTTATCGTGATGGGACTGGTGTAAAAAAAGATTTAAGCACAGCATTTAAGTATCTTTGTACTGCAGCATTTTTTGGTGACGGGGATGCTATGGACAGTGTTGGCTATGCCTATGAAAATGGGGAAGGCGTGGACAAAGATGAAAAAATGGGGTTCCGTTTTTATATGAAGGCGGCAGAAAAAGGTGTACCCAATGCAATGTGTAATGTTGCTGAATGTTATCTTTTGGGTACGGGTGTTGAAAAAGATATAGAAGAAGCACAATTTTGGTATGCCCGTGCTGAAAAAACAGATTGCAAAGGGTTTGACCGTTTGAAGAAATTATTGGATAAGGAATTAAAAAAAATACACAAAAAATAAGCAGAAATAGTTTTGGATGTCGTAGGAATGTCTGTTTGGCGTTTTACTTTTTTGGAAAGAAATGCATTGCTGGTGGTTTTACCCACCCGACAATGTTAGACGTTGAAAGAGATTATTTTGATTTGTGTATGTTAATGTGTTAAAATAAATATTATTATTAATTATATTATTGTATTATTAATTATTAAAAAATATTTATATTTTTTTTGTAAATTAATGAGAATGATAAAGTGGACAAACTAACCAAAACACAACGACATAAATGTATGTCAGCCGTTCACAACAAAGACACAAAGCCAGAACTACTTTAACGGAAGGCATTGGTGGCATAAGAGGGGATAAGATATCGCAAAAATTATAAGGTTTGCGGTTATCAGGTGGATATTGCTATTGCCAAGTATAAGGTAGCAGTGTTCTGTGATGGTGCTTTTTGGCATGGTAAAGATGGAGATGGTAGTCAAGTGAGAACAAACACAAAGTTCTGGGAAAATAAGATACAAAGGAATAAGGAGCGAGATTTGGAATGTACAATAATATTGAGAGATAATGGATGGCTTGTTATAAGGTTTTGGGATGATGAGATTTTTTTAAGTATATGTGTTATGAAAGTCTTTGAAATGTTAAAAGTATATCGAGGATTTGAAAGTGAAAAAAAAATTAAAAGTGTTTGAAGCATTTGCTGGAATTGGAGCTCAAGTATCTGCTCTGGAAAGATTAAATATTAATTATGAAATTGTCGGGATCAGTGATTGGTTTATTGACGCAATTATTTGTTATAATGCAATTCACTGCAAGAAACGAAAGCGGCATTTGCCTTCTCGTAATGTGATGTTGAAGTATTTGGAACAGTTTGATTTTAGCAGAGATTCTGTTACTCCATACGATATACATAAATTATCTAATGAAATTATAGAACAATTATACATAGCAAATAAAAATTCTAAGAATTATGGTTCTATAACAAGGTTAGATCCTGCAAAGTTGCCAGATATAGATTTATTAGTTTATAGTTTCCCGTGTCAAGATTTATCAACAGGGGGAAAATGTCTTGGAATGAAAAAAGGGTCTGGCACCAGATCCGGTTTGTTATGGGAGGTAGAGCGTATTCTTCTCGGGTTAAAAAGAAGGAATAATTTGCCAGAGTATTTGTTGTTAGAAAATGTTAGAACACTTCTTGCCCCGGCAAATCGAAAAGATCTTGATAAATGGTTGAAGTTTCTCAAAGGATTAGGGTATCAGAATGATGAGCCAATTTTAGTGAATGCTATGGATCATGGTGTGCCGCAGGAACGGATAAGGGCATTTATAGTTAGTCATTTTGGGAAAAAATTGAATGTGGGGAGAAAAATAAAAAATCAATCTCGTGTATATTGTTTTGAAAATTTCTTTAGAACTGATTATTCGGTTTCTCAGTTGAAAAAAGAAGCAGATGATGCACAATTAAATCCAACACGTTCCCGAAAAAAAATGTGGGAAGTTAATGGTAGAGAGTTGAATACACCTGTTAATACGATTACCTGTAATATGGATAGAAGTAATTGTGCCGGTTTATTTCGTTACAAAGGGAAACTTGGTGATTCATTTCGTAGATTAACAATAAGGGAAGCATTTCTGTTGATGGGATTTACAGAAGATGAATATGAAAGAACTTTATCATTGGGGTATTCTTACCGAAAAATGAACAAACTGATAGGTAATTCTATTGTGGTAAATGTATTAGTGTCAATTTTTAAGGCAATGTTTGGCGATAAGTACGATTTGTAGAAGAATAGACTCAAAGGGAGGATTTTATGCCAGAGTGGGTAAAGAAGGAAATACCGGCGAGAAGTTTTATGCAAGGGCTTAGGGCAATAGGATATAATTTTGCTACAGCGGTTGCTGATATTATTGATAATAGTGTATCGGCTGGTGCTACAAAAATTGATATAATATCTGAACCTCTTAATGATGCTTATTTTTGTATTTTGGATAATGGTTGCGGCATGAATGAAATAGAACTTGATAATGCGATGCTTTTAGGATCTGATCGTAGTAATGTGATGGATAGCGAATTACAATTAGGACGTTTTGGACTTGGACTTAAGACGGCATCACTTTCACAGTGCAGACAGTTTACTGTGGTTACTAAACAAGGAAAATGTATTTTTGCGATGACGTTTGATGTGGATTATATTGTAAAAAACAATGTAATGGCATTGCAAAAATTAGATGCTGCGGATATTTCGAATGTACCTGAAATTGAAAGACTTAATAGCTATGATACAGGTACGCTTGTCGTGTGGAAAAAATTTGATAGTATTATATCGTCAACCAAAGATTTTGAAACTACATTTAGGGCAATGATTGCAGAGGCCAAAAAACATGTAGAATTAGTCTTTCATCGTTTTTACGATGATGTTGAGATATTTTTTAATGATTTGAGAATTGAGCGAAGAGACCCTTTCTTAATTGCTTCTGGCACGAGACGGCAGACTGGACGAGTACAGGAGAATGAGGATGTTGTAATAATTCCGTATTCGCTTCCTTATGCAAACAGCTTAACAAAAGAAGAAAAAGATTTGTTAGGAAATCCCAAAAGTATTTATGATGATCAGGGTTTTTACATTTATCGAAATAAACGTTTAATTATTTGGGGTAGTTGGATGTACATGGCTCATAAAAGCGAGTTAAATAAGTTGGCACGGATTCAAGTTGATATTCCGTCTACACTTGATCAGGAATGGGCACTTGATGTAAAAAAATCATCTGCTAGGATACCGGATAAGGTTAAGGATTTGTTAAGGGTCGTGGTTAAAGACGCCTCCAGACGAAGTACAAGAACAATTGAAGAACCTGTAAAAAAAGAACGAGAAAACAAGCAAAATATTTGGATAAGAAGTATAGAGAGGGATGGTGAAGTACGTTACCAAATAAATAAGGACAATTTTTTTGTTAAAAAGTTGTATTTGCAACTTGATGTGGAAAAGACACAATTATTGGATCTACTGCTAACTAATTTGGAGTACTCATTACCAAAACTTCAGATATGTTTTGATGCAGAGAGTGAGAATAAAATTATTAATGGGACAGAGAAGCAAGATGATGAAGTGTTGATAAAACAATTACTTTTTCTTCTTGAAGATGAAGAAGAAATTTGTAAGGAAGGAACGCTTGATAGATTATTGGATACAGAGATGTATCATTCCTTAAAAAATAAGAAATCGCAAATTATGGAAAGGATAGGCAGAAAATGAAAGATTTAGGAGAAAAATTAAATGACATTGTTAGCCAAACATTTGATACTTTGTATGGAAAATTTGGTGGGAAAGCTGTTTTGCATACGAGTTTGATTTCAAAAACAAAGGCGATATTAGAGGCAGTGCACGATGTTACGATAAAGACATGTCGTGAATATTATGATGTTATTGATGCAGTTGTAAACAGATATGAAAAAGAAGTGGGAGTGAAACCTCCGATTGGTGGGGGAACATTAGTAAAAGGTGGAAATGATAATGAATGGTTTCAGAAGAAAAAAAATGCAGGCACGATGACAAAACGATTTGATCGTTACGATTTTTATCTCAGAAAACAGGGGTTTTACAGAGAGGATATAAAGAAAATCAAGGAAGTGTCAGAAAAAATATTGTCTCATTGTGCTAATCCGGATGCTACAGAAGATAGGCGTAGAGGTTTGGTTGTTGGTGATGTTCAGTCAGGTAAGACAGCAAATTATTTAGCATTGATTAATTTGGCTATTGACTATGGCTATAATCTTATTGTTTTGTTGGCTGGCATCCCTGAGGACCTCAGACATCAGACTCAAAGTAGAGTAGATGAAGGTGTGTTGGGTGCGTATAGTGAAACTATTGGGAATAACATAGAGTATTGTGGTATTGGTATGGATATTAAAGATTGTTTTGGTATTCCTCTTACTAATCGAGTTAATGATTTTAAAAAATTTATTATGAAAAATACTAATACCCGTTTTAAAGATTTTAACGGACCTGTTATATTGGTCATAAAAAAGAATTATGATGTCTTGAATACGGTTCTTGATAAATTGGAGGCAGAAGCAAAAAATCATAGTGCAAGTAAAATGTTGATTATTGATGATGAAGCTGATAATGCATCTGTTTCCGGTTCAGGAAGTGTGATAAATCCTTCCACTATCAACAAACAAATACGTGGCATACTTAATAAATTTCCGGTTGCTTCTTATGTGGGGTTTACGGCTACTCCATTTGCAAATATTTTTATTAACCCAGACGATTTACCGGAGGAGGATTTGGAGTTGTTTCCTTCAGATTTTATTTGTCAGTTGCCAACGCCCAGTACTTATTTTGGATTGGAGAAAGTATTTGGAGATGAGACACATAGTTTAAGGATTGTAGATGAAAAAGAGCCATTATTCTTTCCAGAAAAGCATAAGAAAGCAGCGATATTTGAGGGGTTATCTAACAGCCTTAAGGAAGCTATTCAGACATTTATTCTTGGCAATGTAATAAGGACATTAAGAGGGCAGGGAAAGAAACATCGCAGTATGATGATTAATATTTCTCGATATAATTGTCCTCAGGATGATATTGCACATAGTGTGGAAGAATATCTTGCTAAGCTAAAAAATATTGTTGAACAGGATTGCAATAAACCTACCGAACGCTTTATTCAGAATTCCGACATGAAGGAACTTTATGATTTGTTCAATGGTGATTTTTTTGCACAGGCGAGACAAGGAGGATATGACAATAGTACAGCTGATTATGATGCTGTGGAATGGGAAAAGGTCAAAGCTGGTTTATATCAAGAACTCAAAAAAATTAAAGTAGCACTTATCAATGGAGAAAAAAAGGGTGATGATCGACTTAATTATGACGATTATAAAGATGTAGGGGCTAGGGTTATTGTAGTTGGTGGTTATATTCTTTCTCGTGGACTTACATTAGAAGGATTGATGGTAAGTTATTATAGCCGTAATAGTGGGGCTTACGATACGTTGTTGCAGATGGGCAGATGGTTTGGCTATAGACCAGGATATGAAGATATTTGTCGTGTGTATATGACAAATAAAAATGTGAAGTGTTTTAGAGCGGTGGCTGATGCTGTTGAAGATTTAAAATGTCAGTTCAAAAAAATGGAAATAGAAGGGAAGGCACCTCGCGAATTTGGGCTGGCAGTTAAAACTTCCCCAGAATGTTTAGAGACCAGAGCTTTGTTAGTCACAGCAAAAAATAAAATGTTTGGTACAAGTGAATGTTATATGTGGTTGAATTATGGTGGGGTTGTGGCAGATACATCTAAAATTTCTCTGGACAGGAGAATAAACGAATATAACATTGAAGTATTTAATCAATTTAGAAACAAACTTGCATTAAGTGGTGAAAAAAGTTCGGTGCAAAATAAACTATTTTTTGAACATATAGCAAAGGATGATGTTGCTGATTTTGTTGAAAAATTATCTGTTCATTACCTGAATAAGAAATTTAATGTAAAAAGTTTTTCTGACTATATTCGAAATAGTAAGGACTTTTTAGAATGGGATGTGTTGGTTGAAAATGGTGAGTCCGATAATACTACATATATGGAAAAGATTGGGTTTAAAGGATGGAGACCAGTTTTACGTCAATTTAATATTGATGAAGACAATAACGTGGTATGTGGAGGAAAGGATAAAAATACAATTATCAATCCGTTAAATTTTAAGATAGGGATAGGTATAACGCCGGAACAAGAAAATGAAATATTAGAAGAAAAACGAAAATTAGTCCCATCTAAACGATATAGTAATTTATCTACGAAAGATTATTTAAAACTCAGGAAAAGGCCATTGTTAGTGGTATATGCGATGGATTTAAGAAATCCGATTAGTGATAAGAATGATGTTATCAGGGAGACTAATGAAAGATGTAATAAAGAGGTCGAAATGGTTTTTGGTACTGACAATCCGGTTATGGCTTTTGCAATAGGATTTCCTGGTGATGTAAGTAAAAAAGTTATGGTGAAGTATATTATGAACAAAGTTATGGTTGATCAGATAGAAAAAGATATTGATTCAGAAGATGAGATGGAGGGGGTTTGTAATGATGATTAAAGTTGAAGAATTGTTTGGCGAGAGTATTAAAAGCAAATCTCATAGTTTAAAAAAAATGGATAGTTCACCTGTTATTGGGATTTATTATGGTATTACTGAAGATGGACATTATAGGATTGCATTCATGTCGAAAAAGAAAGCATTAAAAATGCAGGGAACTCAGTTGTTAGATGTTTTACAACTTCAAGAAAGCGAGGATGTATTTTGGACATATATTACTTTGTTGGAAAGAGACGCATCAAAGATTTTCTTTGCATTTTGCGATTCATTGATTAATAGTGTATCGAAATGTAGCAACGAAAGAATAGCATTGCTGACCTTGGCAGATAGATATGTTACGTGGAAAGATCTTTTCAAGAACAAAAGAGATAAGTTGAGTAGAGAGCAAATCCAAGGATTGTTTGGAGAACTTTATTTTTTGCATGTTGTATTGAAGGAAAAAGTAGGTGTAGAAAAGGCAATTTATTCTTGGAGTGGGCCGGAAGCAACAAGTAAAGATTTTTCTCTTAAAAAGATATGGTATGAGATAAAAACGGTGGGAGCTTTGTCAGAAAAAGTTAAAATTTCATCTTTGTCGCAATTGTCGGATGAATTGCCCGGACAGCTTGTTATATTTAGAGTTGAAAAAATGTCTGATGAATTTGAAAACGGATTGTCATCTGTTAGTGAATTATTTGATAAGGTTCGGGCGGATATCGGTGAAAATCCAGAATTGGAAAGAATATTTATGTTAAAATTAGGAGTTTTTGAAGTGGCTTTGTCGGATGAATGCTTTAGAAAGAAATTTAGCGTAAAAGATGTTTCTTATTACAATGTTGACGATTCTTTTCCACGGCTTACAGAAAAAGATATTAATAAACCTGAGATTAATGACGTGAAATATTCGTTGAATATATCTATGTTAGAAAAATATAAGATTGGCGGTTGATTATGGATTTACTGGAATTTAGACAATTTTTCATAAGTGAAGATATACTTTCAGAGGCAGCTGTTTTATGTGAATATCCGGAAGATATATTTATAAGTAAAGCGGTTGATATTCTGAAGAATGATTATAAGCTTGTTGGAGAAGATTTAATGCCATGTTATTTAGAAGTTACTGAACATAATCGTGTATTTAAAAGCATGCATATTGATGCGGCATCCATTGATGAGGTTGGAAATTGTCTCAATTTAATGTTTGTATCATTGAACACTGGAGAGATTAATAATATTACAAAGGAAATTTTGGATCGGTCTGTAAAATTAATGCTTAATTATGTTGAAAATGTTTTTAAACATTATTTCGATGAGGCAGATGGTTCAAATCCTCCTAATCAACTGGCTTTTGATATTCTGGGACAAAGGGATAATTTGAATAAAATACATTTGTTTTTCGCTACTACCGATCAACTAAGTAAATCCATAAAGACCTTAGAAATGAATAAACTTATAGTTGAAGGTTATGAGTTTGATGTTATTTTGGATGTTCTTGATATTGAGAAAATTTTTACAGCGAAGAAGGCGGGATTTGCCAAAGAAGATCTCATTATAAGGACAGAAGATTTTAACATTGAAGGAATTCCCTGCTTAAAAGCTGCTGTAGATAATGACCAATATGAATCCTATTTGGCTGTTGTTCCTGGGAGTTTTTTGTCAGATATATATAAAAAATATAGTGCTTCTTTACTTGAATCTAATGTGCGTTCATTTTTAAAATTTAATGGGTCGGTAAATAAGGGTATACGTGGAACTATTCTTAATGAACCTTCAAAATTTTTCGTGTATAACAATGGAATTTCTACTACCGCAACAGATATTGTAGTTAGAAATGTAGATGGGAAGGGATTATATTTAACGGAGTTTAAGAATCTACAAATTATTAATGGTGGACAAACTACAGCTACAATAGCAGCAACGAACTTAAAGAATAACGTAGATTTAAGTGAAATATTTGTGCAGATGAAATTAACTGTAATTCGAAATTCAGATCATGAATTGGTTCGTAATATAGCGAAGTATGCAAATAGTCAAAATAAAGTAAAAACAGCGGATTTAAATTCCAGTCATCCATTTTATGTTCGTATGGAAGAGTTTTCCAGGAAAATCTATGCTCCGTTGTCTTGTGGTCAGCTTGTACAAGAGAGATGGTTCTTTGAACGTGCCCGTGGGCAATATGATCAAGGGATGATGCAGTTAACGGATGCCAGGAGAAAACAATATAAGATTACCAATCCGAAGTTAAAAAAGTTTACATTAACAGATCTTGCTAAGTACGCAAATTCTGCTGATATGTTTCCCCATTTTGTTTCGTGGGGTGGTGAGGTAAATTCAGCAAAATTCCATAATAAAATGATAGAACAATGGGATAGGAATAACGCAGTGTTTAATGATCACTACTACAAGGAACTTATAGGGAAGAAAATTTTGTTTGATTATATTGCTAAGGTTATTTCAACACAAGATTGGTATACTGCCAAAGGGGCCTACAGACCGCAATTAGTTGCTTATACATTTTCAAAAATCGTTTATTGTGCAAAATTAATTCATAAAGTTATTGATTATCAAAAAATATGGGATATGCAATCTATTAATGATAAATTAGATGTAGATATTTCACTGATAGGGAAAAAAATATCAGATTTGATTTATGATACAAATATTGTACCGGGAAATATTGGAACTTTTTGTAAAAAACAACAATGTTGGGATTTGGTACGGGAAATTCCTCATGAATTAACAACGGGATCTTTCGAGAGTTTTGTAGATGAGAATTATAAAAATGATGAAATAAAGATAGCTGTTAAGGAACAGTCCGAACGCAATGGATTGTCGAATGAAATAGATGTGTTTAATATGGGATCGGTATATTGGAAGACCATGATGGAAAAGGGTAAATCACAAAATGTTTTGAACATGTACGATATTAAAATACTTGGTTATGTGGTTCTGTTTTGTGATGGTAAATATTCTCAATTATCGCCAAAACAATTGAGAATGCTTGGTGATATTGTTAAAAAGTTAGATGAAAATGGAATACGATAAAAATATATCATGTAGTTTGCCGGATAAATATTTGTACTTTGCTTAATAGAGATTGATGATGTAATGAAATGTGATTTGAGGTTTCCATAATGAATATTAAACAGATTTTTGCAAACAATGTAAAATATTATCGTGAGAAAAAGCAACTCACACAGCAGGATTTGGCAGAGATCACAGGTCTAAATAGAGTTTATATTAGTAATGTGGAAAGGGCTAAACGCAATATTACTATAGATATTATGGAAAAGTTGAGTAATGGTTTGGATGTGGAACTAAAAAAGCTTCTAACTAAAAAATAATTAAAATTTTGTTGCAAAATATATTTTCATATGATAAAATGAATGTAACTTAAAAGTTACATTCATTTTATGGGGTTGGAATCGTTATGGAGTATATTCAAGGTGATATTTTGGAATTGAAAGATGGAAGAATAGCAACAGTAGTTCAGGTGCAAGATGACATTTGTGTTTGTTTGGATGGATTGTATCCACCTAAAGATTTATCTCCAACTGAATGGCAGTTTTGTAATGTAAGAGGGAGTGCCATAAAAAATAAAGTTGGTAATTTGAATAATAAAAATTCAGTTGACGTTGCATTAAAAAAATATTCTGTGTATCTTGAATCAAAATAACATAAAAGGGCTGCAATTAAATTGGCAGTCCTTTTATGTTATAATAAACTTTATAGATGAAGATTTATTTTAATTCAATTTTTGTTATATTTTCGGTCGCTGTATGAACAACAGCAATAGGCAAAGGTGATCAGTTCTTACATTATTAAATTGACAGAGCATGAAGCATTGATATTATATTGTACATAGTTATAGTTAGTTATGATGAGGACGACAAACAGAGTTATGAGATGTTTAAAAAAATGATGATTGGTGTTGAAGTTAAATAATTTTTTTAGTAAAGCGGTGTATTCATTATTCCTCAGTCAAATAGTTTATCTTTAAAAGGGTATGAAATGGACAAAACTTATATAGCCATAGATTTAAAATCATTTTATGCTTCAGTGGAATGTGTTGCACGTGGACTTGACCCCTTAACAACCAATCTTGTCGTAGCAGACAAAAGCAGAACAGAAAAAACTATCTGTTTGGCAGTCACACCATCATTGAAAGCAATGGGTGTTCCGTCCCGTCCCCGTCTGTTTGAAGTAGTCCAAAAGGTAAAGCAATTAAACTATGGCAGGAAAGAACCAATAACTTATATTGTTGCCCCTCCCCGTAT
>JAGHTS010000215.1 GCA_018065225.1 Candidatus Phascolarctobacterium caballi | reverse complement strand
GTGGAATGCTTAATGCGTTCTACAATTTCTAACAAAAAAGCGGCGAAAGCCGCTTTTTGTTTAAGGCATAGGGCGTAAGGCATAAGGCATAGAGCGTAAGGCGTAGGGATGGTAGGATGTTCCGGTGATTATATTTTGGGAAAGTTTGCAGAAAGCGAAAGTTTTGTCGTTGGCGGTGGGGATATTAGCTAATGTCGGGGGATATTAGTTAATATCCCCTATATTTTTTCAACCATCATTAGCAATTTAAAGCGAAAACTATCAAATTGGGAAGTAAATCTAACGTTAGATTTAGATTACCTTTTTGCACTTTTCACTTTGAAAAGGCATTTGATTTTGAATTGGCAAAGGCGGGAATGTCCCCAATAAGTGAAAATTGTAAATTAAAAGTTATAAATTATGGTCAATTTTCGCTTTACGAAAATTCCCAATTATAATCACAGAAACTTTTTACCATAATTTTCATTTTTATTTTTTAACTTTTAATTTACTTTTTGGGTGTCATACTTTATGTGACGGGTAATTGATTGTCAATACTTAATCACTTTGCGATTGCAATTTTTCAAAGGAGAAACAATCATAAAGATATATTAATGATGTAAATAATTTTAATATATAAAAGAAAATTAAAGACAAAAAAGCCAGTGTCTTTATACACTGGCTTTTATCTTTAAAAATCATTTATCAAGTGAATGAAGTTATTTCAAGATTTTGTTTTTATTATAAAAATTGTGATGAACATCAGACATAATGTAATAGGCAAACTTATTAGCGCGGCACTTGATTCCCATATATAACCCATAATTCCCGCAATCAGGAAACCAACACCAGATACCGCGGCTGCAGTAAAAGCATATGGCAATTGTGTTTCTACGTGATTAACATGATTGCAATGCGCCCCCGCACTTGCCATAATTGTTGTATCGGATATTGGACTGCAATGGTCTCCGCAGACAGCACCTGCAAGACAAGCGGCAATAGAAATAACCAACATTTGATAAGTGTCCGGTGTAGCAAATACATTACATACAATTGGAATCAAAATGGCAAAAGTCCCCCAACTTGTTCCTGTGGAGAAACCTAAAAACAGACCAACACCAAAAATAATTGCGGGCAGGAACATTTTTAATGCGCCCGCACTGGCGGCAACTACATCATGAACATAAAATTTTGCACCTAAAAGGCCGGTCATACCGGAAAGCGTCCAAGCCATTGTTAAAATTAAAATTGGAGCCACCATTGCTTTAAACCCCTCAGGAATACAGGAAGTAAATTCTTGAAATGTCATAACTCCACGTGTCATATAAAATACGAAAGCAATTAAAAGTGTGATTGTTGAGCCGAAGACAAGACCTTTGGAAGCATCAGCATTGGCAAAAGCATTTACAAATGTCTCGCCGCTAAAAAATCCGCCAGTATAGACCATTCCCATTACACAACAGAAAATAAGAATAATAACTGGAGCAATAAGGTCAATAACTTCGCCTAACCCGGATGACGAAGAATCCAAGTCATCACCATAAGGACGGTCATTGGTGGTGAAAAGGTCGCCTTTAATGGCATTTGTTTCGTGGAGTTTCATCGGACCGTAATCACATTTTAAAACGGCAACTAATATCATCATAAAGATAGTGGTTAGGGCATAAAAATTATATGGGATAGTATTAAGAAACATTGTGAAACCATTAATGCCACTGTCTGCAGGAACAGAACTTGTAACTGCTGCCGCCCAACTGGATACAGGAGCAATAATACATACAGGAGCTGCTGTGGCATCAATTAGATATGCCAATTTTGCACGGCTGATATTGTGACGGTCAGTTAATGGACGCATAACGCTGCCGACAGTCAGGCAATTAAAATAATCATCTACAAAAATCAGCACACCTAAGAGAATGGTGGCAAGTTGTGCACCCACACGGCTTTTGATATTCTTGGCTGCCCATAGTCCAAAAGCGGCAGAGCCGCCAACTTTGTTCATAAGTGCAACCATAATACCAAGTATAACAAGAAAGACAATGATGCCGACATTCCATGAATCGCTAAGTTTGGAAATCATTCCGCCTTCGTTTTGAAAAAGAAATGTGTTGAACATTAATTCCAAATTTCCATTTGCATAAAGAAGTGCGCCGATAATGATACCAGTGAACAAGCTGGAATACACTTCTTTGGTAACGAGTGCCAAGCCAATGGCAATGATTGGTGGAAGAAGCGCCCAAATGGTTGAATAGCAAGTCGGGTGATATTTTTCAGCATCAATAACAGGGTTTTGTCCTGAGCCGAAAAAAATTAAACCGGCAACAACAATAAGTGCTATGATAAGGAACGACCAATGTTTTTTTCGCATGATGAGTTTTCCTTTCGCATATCGTTAAACAAATTGTTATCATTATAAACTGAAAAAGCATTGCTTGTAAATGAAAAATTGGTGTGGATAAATATTTCAAAAATATTTGTAAAACAAAAATATTTTCAACCACAAAATATACTGATTATTAAATTTTTTTGTCAGTACCTATTGTGTTATCATATTTTGTGTGGTATAATCACAAATTATACAGGAGATACAATACTTGAAAAATATTGAAAAAAAAGTAAAAGAAATAGTAGAAAATTTATTAAAAGAAACAGAAGTAAAGCTTGTAAATGTGGAATTTGTAAGTGAAAGTGGCGAAAAATATTTACGAGTGTATATTGATAAAAAAAGTGGCATTGAAATAAGTGACTGTGTTGATGTATCAAAGAAATTGTCCAAGATATTAGACGAACAAGATTTTATAGAAATGCAGTACTATTTGGAAGTTTCGTCTCCGGGAATTAAGGATGTGGCCGGGGATGAAGGAGGTAAAATTGAATAGCGAATTCATAAGTGCGATAAATGATATTGCCAAAGAAAAAAATATAGATGCAGATGTGTTGTTTAGTGCGGTAGAGGATGCACTGGTTGCGGCATACAAAAAAGTCAGCGGGACTGATAAAGCAAGAGTTGAGTTAAACAAAGAAACGGGGGAGATGCACCTTTATGCTGTGTTGACAGTAGTGGAGGGCGAAGGAAGAAATGCCAGTGAAATCAGTTTAAAAGATGCGCAGGAAGTTAACCCTGATTTTGCTGTTGGTGATGTGGTAGAAAGAGAAATTCAAAACAAGGAATTTGGACGGCTTGCCGCACTTACCGCCAAGCAGGTTGTTATCCAAAGAATTCATGAAGCAGAGCAAGATTATGTAGATAAATATTTTCATGAACGCCAAAACGATGTTGTGACAGGGGCAGTTCAACGTAAAGAGGGAAGCAATGTTTATTTTGATTTAGGTAATGTTGATGGTGTGCTGATGAAGTCAGAACAAATTCCCGGCGAGCGTTATGAAAATCGTGAACGAATGAAACTTTATGTACTTGATGTACGTAAAACCAGATTGGGACCGCAAGTAATTGTTTCAAGAACACATCCGGGGTTGATGAGAAAATTATTGGAACGGGAAGTTCCTGAAATTGAAGATGGGACAGTTATTATCAAATCAGTAGCAAGAGAACCCGGTTATCGTTCAAAGGTTGCAGTTTATACTGATGATAAGGATATTGATCCGGTTGGTGCTTGTGTAGGGGCAAGAGGCGGTCGTGTGCAAGGAATTGTTAATGAATTGCATGGCGAAAAAATAGATGTCATTAAGTTTAGTGAAAACCCTGCTGAATATGTAGCTAATTCCCTCAGCCCGTCTAAGGTGGTAGAAGCAAAGGCAAATGAAGAAGAAAAGATTTGCCGTGTAGTTGTGCCAGATTATCAGTTGTCATTAGCTATTGGCAAAGAAGGGCAAAATGCAAGACTGGCGGCGAAACTGACTGGTTGGAAAATTGATATAAAGAGTGAAAGTCAGGCAGCTGAAGATAATGGGGAAGTTGTTGATGCAGATGATAAAGTGGAAGAAAACAGTGAAGAAACAATAACAGAAGTTGAAACAGAAGCAAACGAAATTAAAGAATGACGGAGAACGTTAAAAATATTCAATTTGCTTTAGGGCTTGCCCAAAAAGCAGGAAAACTTGTATCAGGGGATTGGGCAGTACGGGATTCTTTAAAACAAAAAAAAATTAAACTGATTGTTCTTGCAACGGATGCTTCTCAAAATTCAAAAAAAGAAGTATATCAGTTTGCAAGACCTCAAAAAATTGAAATTATAGAGGAAATCACAGCTTGTGAGATAGGTTCTGCTATAGGGAAAGGCAAACGTATTTGTGCAGGCATTTTGGATATTAATTTCGTAAATTTGCTGAAAAGCAAAAGATTATAAATTTTGGAAGGAGAATTCAAGATGGCTAAAAGAGTCTATGAATTGGCAAAAGAGTTGGGGAAACCGACTGCTGCCGTTGTTGCGGCTATGAAAAAAGCTGGCATTAACAAAGCGGCTGTTACTACTTTAACAGATGCAGAGGTCACAAAAATTAAAAGTTTGAAGATTGACGGTGCACCTGCAAAGAAAGCGGCTGCAAAGAAGGCAGCTCCGAAGAAAGCTGTAAAGAAGGCAGCTCCGAAGAAAGCCGTAAAGAAGGCAGCTCCGAAGAAAGCCGTAAAGAAGGCAGCTCCGAAGAAAGCTGTAAAGAAGGCAGCTCCAAAGAAAGCCGTAAAGAAGGTTGCGAAAAAAGTTGCCAGTAAACCTAAGAAGGTTGTTAAGAAGTCCGCAGCGGCTAAGAAGAAAGTTGCAAAGAAGGCGCGCAAGTAATTTGCGGTAAGTTTGTTGGGAGGACTTATGCCGAATAAAAAAAGAGTATATGAAGTAGCAAAA
>JAGHTS010000008.1 GCA_018065225.1 Candidatus Phascolarctobacterium caballi | reverse complement strand
CCTCCATATCATATTTTATACTATATACAAGTGGAAATTTTGTAAAATATATGATATGATAACTTTAATATCATAAAAATTATGATAGAAATCATTAAAACTGAATTTTTTATATGTAAGAGGGTGATAAAAATGAAAATCAATTTGAAAAACAAAATCATGTTGGCGATATTGGCTGGCAATGTGCTGTGTATGAGCAGTGCATGGGCAGCAAATATTTATTGGTATGGAGATAAGAATAATCCTACCCAATGGAAAAGTTATACTGGCAGCGAATTTGCTCCTATAGGTGCTTGTATGTCTGGGGCTACTTTAACATTGGATGAAAATACAGTTGTGGACGGTAAATATGTAGGCGATGTGCGAGGGTTTTATGGCGGTTATTCGCGTACAGGCACAGTAAGCAATAATAGTATAACAATAAATGGTGGGAGTATGGGAGATGTTTACAGTGGATATTCGGGTACGGGAAAAGTAATCAATAATATAGTTTCAATAAATGATGGAAAAGTTGGAAAGGTGTATGGTGGTTATTTAAGTGAATTTTATAATAATTTGTTAAGTGAAAATGTAGTAATAATAAATGGTGGGGTAACGGGTAGTGTGTATGGTGGTTTTGTATATGAAAGGGCGGCAAGTGCAGATAAAAATGTTGTAACAATTTTTGGAGGGAAAGTTGACGGAGGTGTTATTGGTGGTTCTTCAAATTATAGTAGTGCAAGCGGTAATATTGTGACTATTAATAATGGAACAATAACAGGAAATGTTATTGGTGGAACGACTGGTGGAGATAATGATTATGGTTATTTTACAGCATCTAGTAATAAAGTTTTAATAAGTGGAGGGTCAATAGGAGGTGTTGTTAGAGGAGGACTTACACGTTCAGGTGCTGCAGCGGACTACAATGTTGTGGAAATTAGTGGCGGGGAAATGCGTGAAGTTTATGGTGCGGATGCAATGGGAAAGAGAGATACAGTAAGCGGTAATAAGGTAACAATAAGTGGAGGTAAAGTAACATATGTTTATGGAGGAAGTACAACGGCACAATTGGTAAAAAATAATATTGTTACAATTAGTGGAGGTATAATTGTGCGTGATGTTTATGGGGGTATAGCAATCACTAATAGTGGTGTGACAAGTGGAAAAGTACAAAGCAATAGTGTGACAATAAGCGGAGGTTCAATCGGTGGAAATGTTCATGGTGGTTATTCAAATAGTAATGATAATGATGCTACCGATAATATTGTAACCATAGAAGGCGGAAGTTTTGGCAATATTAGCATTTATGGTGGGTATTCAAGAGGAAACTCCACAGGCAATATTTTTAATTTGAAAACCCGTTTAAGCGGGTTAAAAGAAGTTGCCTATTTTCAAAAAATAAATTTTACCTTGCCAAGTGATGTGACTAACGGTGACACAATTGTTTCTACCGGAAAATTCTTTGTTGACACTAAAGGCGGCAGAGTGGAGCTCACTGTTAGTGCTTCGGACAGTATTTCTCTAAAAAAAGGCGATATAATTACATTGATAGATTCGGCAGACACTAATAATTCAGATGTTTATGTGGATAATGACAGTGTGTTGGATGGTACAGCCAAGGTATACCGTGAAAACGGTGAAAGTAAAAACAGCGATGGCGACACCAATGATAT
>JAGHTS010000097.1 GCA_018065225.1 Candidatus Phascolarctobacterium caballi | reverse complement strand
AGATTGGGAATAATGCTCAAATGTCTTACCAACGGCTGAATACGATATACCAACCCATTTAATTTTTCACTAAACATCTTGGGAGCGCAAATAATTACATAATCAACGCCGGTTTTGGCAATCACTTTTTCTGCATCATCAAAACCACCCAACAAAGGATATTTTTGCAACAACTTTTTTTCTTCCGGTTTATCTTCCAAAAAACCGATAATTTTGCAGCCCATCCCCGCATCATAACTGATAGCATCCACAAGACGTTGTGCCACTTTTCCTGCCCCAATAATCAAAACGGGAATTTGCATAATGCCCATATTTTCAAAAATCTTTTTTAAGATATAACGAACCAAAGACACCAAAATAAAGACCAGCACCCCCAACAACAATATAAAGGGACGACTGGTTGTTTCAGACATTTTTGCCGCATAAAGTATCAATATAATTGTTAATGTAGCATAAACACAAGCATGGGCAATGCTTTGCAAAATTTGCCAATATTGTGCCCTGCGTGAATAAAGATTTTTAATTTGCAACACTATTATGTATACAAGCGGAATAAGTACCCAAAACTGAATCCAGTCAACATACAAAACAGCACTGGCTGCATATTTACTGCCACCAACAAGAAAATCCCGCAAGGCCATTGTGCAATATTCCGCACCAACAATTGCCAAATAATCTGCTACAAAAAATATTAAAGAAAGAAAATTGTAACTTTTCTTCATATATCCTCACAAAGCAATAACGCTCTTAATTTTGTTAACAAACATCCATGCCAACTTATCTTTTACAAGCAACAACACAACCGCATAAATAATAATCCCCACACATGTTTGTTGCAAAAATTTGCTAAAATAACTATCCCCCAACAGGGGCATAAAATATAATACCAATCCCATTACAACAGTTGCCAATAAATATTTGGACATTGTCTTAAAGTATTTAAGCAAAGGTAATTCTTTATACACGCACAACATCTGTACTGATGTCACAACCATTTCTGCAAATACTGATGCCACTACAGCACCTTTTGATGCATAATGCGGAATAAGATATAAATTCAAACAAAAATTTGTTATCGCACCAGCCAATACAGAATATGTCAAATATTTTTCCTTGCCCACAGACACCAAATATTGAATACCTAATGTATTACTTATTCCTATTATCACAGTCAGCAAACTGAAAATTTTTAATAAATCAACAACTTTGTCATATCCGTTACCAAAAAAAATTGGTACAAAAACATCCGCCACAAAAAAAATACCAACTATCATCGGCAATGCCAACATCCATACAAAACGAAAACTGTATTCCAAATGTCCAACAATATTATCTTTGGCATTGCCACTATTTAAATTAGCGACACGTGCCATCATTACCGGTGCAATTGCAGTAATAACAGACAACAAAATCAATATTACTTTATGTGCCTGATCATAATAGCCGTTTTCAAAATTATTTTGCAATAAATACCCCAACATTGTTTTATCTAATACGGTATAAACTTCAATTGCTATTTGGGGAATATATAACATCAAAGCCGGAACAAAATGTTGCAAAAAATTTATATTGCCAAAAGAATGTATAGCAATAAGATTTTTTAACGGCACCCACATTATCAAATATCCCAACACTTTGTTGCAGGTCAAAATCAAAGCATATATCAAAACATCTTCATGGGACTTGACGAACAAGAATATGGCACAAACAGAAAATGCCCGAACAAAAAAATTCCTGACAAAAACAATTCTAAATTGCTCCAAACCGCCATATAACCACTCTATTTCAAAAAAAGATGATACAATGTCAAACAACAAAATAAGATTAAGAAAATAATTGACAGAATTTTGCACAAATACAAAATAATACAACACCGATGCCAATACCGCCAAGCCAAGACGCATAAAAAAAAGTTCCCAAAACACCTTGCTATAAGCATCCTTACCCTTATTGCGGACATACGCCACCTGACGAATGCCATACAACGAAACGCCAAAATTGATAAAACAAGTAAAATAAGTTGCCCATGACAAGTTATATGAATATAATCCCAACCCGTCTGCCCCCAAAGTACGTGCCAAATAAGGAATGGTAATGCAAGGGGTAACAATCGCTAATATTCTGTTTAATACATTAAAAATAATATTGCCAAACATTTATAATTCTGTTGGGTTTGGTTTTTTGCCATACAAAACAGCGTATGCCATGCCAAGCAAACAATAATATCCTATCAAATTGGAAAACTTATATGCCACACCAACAGCCAACAATCCCGTAAAACCCGTAAGACAAACAATTTCTTGCAATGATGACTGCCTTTGATAGCACTTTTTTAAAAATTTAAAATACACAAACATTAACGGAAAAAAGAATAAGATAAACCCAACAATCCCATAATTAGCCAGCCGGGACGAATATTCTGTTAACTCTGGATAGCTACTACCCTTTCCCCTGTGATATTTGATCCAATTGACAACCTCATTAATACTTAATGCCCATTGTGGAAATTTGTGATCTATATAACTATTTCTAAAAAACACACCTACTCCAAACACGGGACTATCTTTAAATGTCTGTAAATCGGCACAAGTCATTGCCCAACGTGCCCCATTGCTTCTCTTATCTGTGCCTACCATGCTATTAAAATTATTATCAACATATAAATAAAGACTTGAATTAGTCATAGTACTATTATTTACTTGACTATACATATATTTGTCATAAAAAAGTATACAAAAAGAAAATGCTATGGCAACTATTCCTGTCAACATTATCACTTTTTTTATAAACTCTTTTTTATATTGCCAAACTATGCACAAACAAATAAATAAAACTTCCACAAACAATACTGCTATACAACTTCTGCTTTGTGTAAGAAACATTTCAAAGAAAAAAAATGTCAAAACAAAAACATTCAAGATTTTATAACCAAGTTTTTTCGTAATTAAAGCTCCAAATAACAGAAACGGAATCACAAATGTACTCCATGCTCCCAAAAAACAGGGTTCTGCAAAAACAGAACGTAAACCATTATGTCCCAATAGAGGAGGCCACCACCCGTGATTAGTGCAAATCTCATGAATATACGGATTTATAAGTTTAAGCAACTCTGTTGCTGTCTGAGAGTGTGCCAAATAAAAAATATCCAATATTCCATACGCCATAACAATAAACAACCCTATCATGCATCCCACCATCATTACTTTAAAGCCACGTTGCCAATCAGTTTTATACCAACAATAAACCATATATGCCGTGCCAAAGGAATAAAAAAAATTTTTTAAAAAAGTGCGTAACGGATAACTCCCCAATAAAAATTTTTGTACCCACTCATAAGAAATATTAAACCCACATGCCTGCAATAAATTATGTATCATTTGATACCTGTGACTACTTTTAAGATTTGTAACATCCAACAATTCCTGCCAATACGGAAAAGAATACAGTCCCCAAATTATTGATACAATTGTAAGTGCTATATAAATATACACAAACCACTTGAATTTGTTCCAGTCAACAAAAACATTTTTGTACCGCAACTGACAGTATAATGTATAAACTAAAGCAACAAATAAAGGATAAAACGCCAATTTACTTGAAATAGAACCAAAAACAAATTCACAACGCAAAAATGTTGGTATATCAACAAAACACAATGTTGCACATATTAAATAAAACAAAATATCACAAAACTTTTTATTCATATTTTTAGTTTCTTTTTACTCCTTCTCCGCACACTTCAACGCCGCCGCAATTACCTGATCCATGTCATAATATTTATATTCACCCAAACGCCCGCCAAAAATAACATTGCCCTCTTTGTCTGCCAGTTTTTTATATTCCAAATACAATTTACCATTCTTTTCATCATTCACCGGATAATACGGCTCATCCCCCTGATGCCATTCCTTACTGTATTCACGGCTGATGACCGTCTTTGCCAAATCATTCCCCTGCTCGTCTTTGCCAAATTCAAACCATTTATGTTCAAGTATTCTTGTCCAAGGTATTTCTGCGTCTGTATAATTCATGGCTGCCACACCCTGATAATTTGGCTTTTCCAAAACTTCATTTTCAAATCTAACAGAACGATATGCCAATGTCCCCAGTTTATAACCAAAATATGCATCAATGGGACCAGTATAAATAATTTTTTTTGCCAATTTGTCTAATTCCGTTTTGTTTTCCAAATAATCTATATCTAACTTTACTTCAATTCCTTTAAGCATATTTTCAATCATTTTGGTGTATCCGCCAATCGGTATCCCCTGATGTTTGGCGTTAAAATAATTGTTGTCAAAGGTAAATCTTACCGGCAGCCGTTTAATAATAAATGCTGGCAATTCCGTACATTTTCGTCCCCATTGTTTTTCAGTATATCCTTTAATTAGTTTTTCATAAATATCCCTGCCAACCAAACTGATGGCCTGCTCTTCCAAATTTTGCGGATTGGTTATGCCCGCCTCTTTCCGTTGCTGTTGTATTTTTTGTTCCGCCTGCTCCGGAGTTTTTACATCACTCCACATTTTTACAAATGTATTCATGTTAAAGGGCAAAGAATATAATTCACCTTTATAATTCGCCACAGGACTATTCACAAAATTATTGAAGCGTGCAAACTGACATATATAATCCCATACCATATTATCGTTGGTATGAAATATATGTGCCCCATATTTATGGACATTTATTCCTGCAATTTTTTCGGTATAAACATTGCCGCCAATATGGTGGCGTTTGTCTATCACCAATACTTTTTTTCTTTTTTTGTTCATTTGCTCGGCAAAGGTCGCACCGAACAGACCTGAACCAATAATTAAATAGTCATACATCATTTTATTTTCCTCACAAAACGATATAACCTCCTCATAACAAAATATATTATACCCTTATCTTTCCTAATCCAACGCATAACACCATATGTCCAATAACCAATTTTTCTTAAAATATAAATTTCTATAAATTTCCCACTTTCCAAATAAATATCCTTGCTAATAGCAAATAATTGTTTATCAAACGCTTTTAATTCTTCAGAACGTTGTTTGCAACTATCATCAAAATTTAAATACATATGAAATTGATAAAGAATATGACCCGCAATATGACGCCTGCCAAATCTACTGATCGCTCCTTCCTTAGGATAAACATTTTCATAATAACGTACCAAAGAAAACATTATACTCTTATGTTCACCCATACGTTTTTTTATGTTTTCAATACTGCAACTTTGCGAAACTTGTTCTGTAAGATATTGATAAACTGGTTCATCAAATAACATAAACTTCTTAACAAACGGCATAGGAAAAAGATAATATTGCGTATCTTCATAAAAAGTATGCTCTGTCATATGTATCTCGGGATGTTCTTTCATTAATGCAGTTCTAAAAATATTTGTATGCAAATGACATTTCAAAATATCGGCATATTCTTCAACTGCTAAAACTTTTCCTCTCGGAATTTTGTTATATTGCTCTAAAAATAAGGGATTTGCTGGTAAAACAAGTGTTTTATTACCTGTTACAGACCCAACTTTAACAAAAGGAGAAATACACAAATCCACATCAATGTTTTGCAAATTCCCAACAACATTATCTAAAGCATTTGTGTCAACATAATCATCACCATCAAGTACCCTAAAATATTTCCCCAACGCAGCAATAATTCCAACATTAATGGTTGAACCATGCCCCCCATTTCCCTTATTAATTATCCTAATACTTTGTGGATACTTTTCTACATATTTTTGAATAATTTCTGCAGTATTGTCTTTAGACCCGTCATTTACAAACAAAATATCCAAACTATCCAAAAATTTTGAACTAAGAACAGTTTTTATATTTGTATCCACAAATTTACTGGTATTATACGATGGTATAACTATTGTCAATATTTTATCCATAAAGTTCTCCCCTGCCAAAAAACAAATTAAATCAATTCTACACTACTTCATTTTCTTTCTGACCCACATATACAAATCAACATTTAGCGATATTAAAACATATGCCACTTTTGCTTTAAAACTTATATCTTTGTTAAACAACCAAAATTTCCAACCTACCCTTATTTTTTGCAGTAAATCATATACAACATCCAAATGTTCATCCTTATCAACACAAGCATAACCCCTTTCAAGAGCAACCCTATATGCCCAAAACAAACGGATATAAGCCGCCGATACTGCACCCGGATAGTAACTCTTTATCAATTTTAAATTTTTTTCATATCCTTCTACAATATCTAAATTTTTATTTGAATATTTCAAAGCATGTGTAATAGACCCATCCCTTTGAACATAAAAATACATCGGGCTACATATTCTTCCATATCTGTTTGTATTCTGTATCCACTTCAAACTAAAAAATACATCTTCAGAAGTTTTGTTTACATCAAATCTACAATTTTGCAATACTTCAATTTTGAAAAGTTTATTACATACCGAGATAGACAAGCCACCATACTTATTGACATATACATCGT
>JAGHTS010000238.1 GCA_018065225.1 Candidatus Phascolarctobacterium caballi | reverse complement strand
CATTTTGCAAACTTTTCTGTCGCTCCCGTAGATGGATATGTGCAAATTAAAATTAAAATTAAAATCAAAAACAATACAAAAATTTTACTTTTGAAGAATCTTAATGTTTCCCGTCAACAAAATATCATCACCCTCATCCGCCGCCAAAACCACATCATCAAACAACATTAAATTATCTGCAGTTTCCACCTCTTTCATAAAATTCAACAACATTTGGCATTTGCCCAACGCCTTTATCTGTACAGTATAAACGCGCAGCCCCTGTTCCCGCTTCCCCTCATTGGCATCAGCAAAAAAAATGTTATTTAACTTTACATTGTGCATAACTGCAAAATTATTCAAATCACGCACTATTTCATCACTTATCAATTTACTTACAAAATAATTTTGCAATATTCCAAACTCTTTTTCTTTGGCAACACGATAGGTATCGTAATCCTGATGCTGCATACTAAAAGTCCGTACCAGACGCAAACGGTTACGCAAAATATTTGCCTGTGCAAAATTTGACCTTGCACCAACCAACAAGTTAATACCCAAAGTTAATGCCAAAACCAATCCTATAAACAATACTCCAAAAAATAACGTCCTGTCCCTATTCTGTTGCAAAAATAGTGAAATCTTATCCTTTATCATAATATTTTGGCATACCTTAAGCGTAATGTGAAACCAATATTTCCCGATGGCAAATTTTTATTAGTTTGCAAGTTTACCTTATCAAAAGCTTTAATCTGCTTTAACGCAGTAATAAAATTCTGCAAATCTTTCATATATGCCATTTTCCCCTCAATTTCCAAATAACCGAAGTGCACTTTATTTTCTGTTACAGACAACAACCGCAAAGAAATTATTTCCGCATCAAAATCAGGCAGACAATCCAATACCGCTTCAACCTGCTCCGTCCTGAAAAGATATTTCTTTTTTATACCGGTTAACAAATTTTTATATTTTCCTGCCTGCTGTTCCAACTGCAGACAATGTTCGTAACGCCCGTCCCAAATTTGCAAAGGTGCCAAATATTGTTCCATCTTTTTGACCTGATACAAAGATACACCGTAAAAAACCGACAATCCCATAAAACATACCGACAAAAAAATAAAAGCAATTTTTGTTGCCAAAGAATACCAACCTGTAGCCATGTTTCCAACCAATCCTTTGGTAAGATTACGTAAGCAAAAATTAAAGCCATTGCTAATTTTTTGTGCCACAAGTGTGCTATAAATTGCCCCACCAAATTTATTTTCAAAAATTGTTTTATCGTCATCACCAGCAAATTGAATATCACAAACCAGTTTATCACTCAAAGGAACTGCCTTAGCGCCCGTAACAACAGACAAATCTGCCTGCACCCCTTGTGCCAAACTTACGGAAAAGTCAAAAAAATTTTTTGACAAAACCCCAACTGTCACTTCCAAAGTATTTTCGTCCTTACGATACCAGTCACAAACATATTCCTTATCAAAAAGGCCCCAAGTTGTCTCCATTTCATGATGTATAACTTCCACCATTTCCGTGTCCGAAATATCCCTCAAAGGCAAAACAAACTGTTTTACAGATTTTACGGCAACAGCAACCTGTGAAAACTGCCATTGCTGTGCTTTGACACACTCTGCAATCTGTGATGCAAGCAAAAGAAAATTACTCATAGTTTCTGCAGGCAGATTTTTTTCCACCACACCAAGAATATGAGTAACATTTTCCGTCTGCACTAAAACCGCAGAAAACCCTTCTTCGTTAATCTCAATACCCAATATTTTTTTATTTTTTCCCCTAAAAAAATCGGTAATATCCCACATCTTACAACATCCTGAAATAAAAATCTAAAATTTGTCTGCCGTAAAAAAATGCAAACAAAAAAGCCATAGCCAAAAAAGGTCCAAACGGCATAGCATACTTACGGCTTTTGCCAAAACAAATAAAGATTGCCGCCAAGACACCACCCAAAGAAAAAGCCAAAACCAACATCAAAACAACAGTAACGGGAGTCAGCCAAGTAGCACAGGCGGCAGCCAAGAAAACATCTCCAAGCCCCATTCCCCCACGCGAACAAAAATATAAAACCCCCATTGTCGCCAAAGCCACAACACAAGCAAAAATACCATCAAGCAACTGTCCAAAATAAAAAGAATGCGTCAAGCCGGCAACTGCCAAAAGCAATGACGCTTCATCATACAAAAGTTTATGCCGCAAATCTTCCCAACTTTGGACAGCCAAAGACACTATCATTATTGTCAAAAGAAAAACTTCAAGTATTGATTTCATAAATAATCACTTAACAAAAATTGTCCTTTCACCAAGCAAATCTAAAATTTCTGCCTGCAACTCTTTATCCGAACTGTCAACATTATACCAATCACTGCAAGTAATAACTCTTTTCTTGTCTGCCAAATGCAAAAACACTTTATCATTGCCACGATGGGAACGGAAAATCTCCATCAAACGTTTCTGACAAGCAGAAGTTTCATTCTCCAATTCAATTTTAACATGTAATTCACGTTCCTGCGTTTCCAATTTACGAATAGTTGACGCATTTAACTGCAATCCTTTTTCATCAATGTTCAACCTGCCTTCAACCACAATCACTGATTCAGGATAAATAAATTGCACAGAAGTATGGTAGGTCTTGGGGAAAACAATTACATTTACAGTCCCGCCGTTAATATCTTCCAATGTTAAAGTCGCCATAGTATCACCTTTTTTGGTGTTTTTAACCTTGCAATCTGTGACAATGCCGGCGACTTTTACAAAAACACCATCAGCATATTTATTTTCATCTTTCAAATCATCCAATAGAATATAATTTTTTAAATTGGCACTATATTCGTCCAACGGATGACCTGTTACATAAAATCCTAATAACGTTTTTTCATCCGCTAACCTTTGTGGCTGGGAAGTTTCCGGAATATCCGGTAAAACAATCTCATCATCCGTTGCCGTATCATCCCCACTGTCAAATAAATTAATTTGATTGCTCAGTTTATCTTCTTCACAGGCAAGACCAATTTCCAACGCCCTATCCAACACCGCTAACAGCTGGCTACGTTTAACTCCAAAAGAATCCATCGCGCCACAACGGATAAGATTTTCCAAAACCCGCCTGTTAACTTGTCTTACACTTACACGTTTGCAAAAATCAACTATACTTTTAAATTTTCCATCTTTTTCCCGTGCCTGTAAAATAGCTTTAATGGCAGCATCTCCCAAGCTTTTAACCCCATACAAGCCAAAAAATATTGTTTTTTCATCTTTGGCACTAAACTTTTCCCCTGAAACATTTACATCTGGCGGTTCAATTGTAAGTCCGCTTTTTTTCATTTTGTTAATGTAATAAGTTATTTGGTTTCCGTCACCTTCAAAACTGTTTAACAAAGCCGCCATAAACTGGGCACAATAATGTGCTTTAAGATAGGCAGTTTGATAGGCAACAAAAGCATAAGCTACTGAATGGGATTTATTGAACCCATATCCTGCAAAATGTCTTAACAGTTCAAAAATCTTTTCACTGGTAGTTTCAGGTATATTGTGTAATTTTTTAGCCCCTTGAACAAATTTATCAGTTAACGACTGTATAACTTCAGGTTCCTTATGTCCCATTGCACGTCGCATTACATCTGCTTCCCCCAAAGTGAAACCGCCCAAAACAGAAGTAATTTGCATTACTTGTTCCTGATACAAAATTACCCCATAAGTATCTTTCAAAATCGGCTCCATCAAAGGATGTAAAACTTCGGCTGTTTGTTTGCCGTGTCTGCCTGCGATAAAATCCTCCGCCATACCGCTACCCAATGGCCCGGGGCGATACAAAGCGACCAACGGTACCAAATCTTCAAATCCATCTGGTCCCAAATCACGGACAAGTTTGGTCATCCCCTCAGATTCTAACTGGAACACACCATAAGTATCTCCTGCACAAAGCATTTTAGCCGTCTTTTCATCATTCCATGGAATATTATCAATATCTATACGTTTTCCCGTACTTTCCTCAATCATATTTAAAGCATCATAAATTGCCGTCAATGTACGCAAACCTAAAAAATCCATTTTCAGCAGTCCAAGGTTTTCCACTTTGTTTTTATCATACTGAGTTACATAGGTCTGCTCATTTGTATATTCATTT
>JAGHTS010000208.1 GCA_018065225.1 Candidatus Phascolarctobacterium caballi | reverse complement strand
AAGTTTGGCGTTCCCCATCAACAGTTGCATATTCAATATCAAAACATAAATTTTATTTTTATCCTGACAGGAACCACGAATAAAATCGTCCACAACATGAGGAAAAAAAGTCCGTCCCTTTTTTGTATTTTTGTTCGCCTCAACAATACCCACACACAAATCTGCCCCATAATGGCATGAATCCTTAAAATGCTTTTGCACATAGGGGTCTGCCAAAAATGAAGCCGTGCCTGCCTTGATAGCCAAACTTGGCACCACAATAATAAACTTGTTTAAGCCATACCTATGATGCAATTCATACATAGTTTTGGCATAAACATAGGTCTTGCCCGTCCCCGTTTCCATTTTGATATCCAAACTGAGCATTGTTCCATCCGTCCCGGGAATATTAACGTTGCGGAACTCCGGCTGTACTTTTAATTCCTTTTGTACATCCTCAATGTTCCTGATAATATAGTCGGAATTGATATCCAAATGAGGGTTTTCATAATATTGAATTGGTTTGAATGGTTGAACATCCTTAAAAACATCACATACTGCATCCACTGCTTTTTGCTGATGCTCCAATGATTCCTGCAAAACAAGTTCCATAAACTAACCTCTTAATATCTGACATCAAAAACAATTCTGATGTTTTTCTCTGTATCTTTCAAACGTGCCAAATTGTCCTTTAACGCCTGCAATTTAGTCCACAAAAAATTGTAACCAAAAACCACAACCTTATCGGGGTTAAAAGTGCCGTCATCGTCAAACTTGGAAACAATAGCCGTTACCGCCTCGTCTGTCAGCCCCTCGTCAATCAAATATAAATGTTGCCCGATATAGTAACCCTTGTACCCGACAAAATCCAGTTCCTGGGGTTTGGCATTCAACCCGTAACCGTCCCGTACCAGCCAAGTTGTCAAAACAGTTGGCAAACCGAACTGACCGAAAATGTCATTGTTGAGAAAAGCACCTTTTTCCTCTTCCGGCACAAATTTTTCCAACTTGTCCAAGGTTTCACCTTGCGGCTCCTGCAAAACATAATGCTTAAATCCCAAGTCCGCCGTTGTGTCGGGATGCTCCGCCTTTATTTTTGCCGCCGCACGGCGTATCCGTTCCCTGCCAATTTCGTCAATGGTCTTATACCCCGCCTTTTCCGCCTCGCCGTCCGCTTTAACATGCTCCGGCAACTGTACCATAATAAACTTCCTTTTACTATCTTCATTTTCAGCATTTAACTGCATAACAGCATGGGCAGTAGTGGCAGAGCCGCTGAAAAAATCGAGGACGATAAACTTTTCCTCTTTTTCTAAATGAACACCATTAACAACTTCAGTTACTAATGAAATGGGTTTTGGATAATCAAAAATATCTTTTAACCCTAATTGTTCTAAATCATGAACACCATCTGCCGACAGATGTTTTATAATAGAATAAAACTTTGATGTATCTTCTTCAACATTTCTCAATTTACCAACAATATGTTTATTGTTTGGCTTATCTATTAATACATATTCTCCTGTCTTTAAT
>JAGHTS010000067.1 GCA_018065225.1 Candidatus Phascolarctobacterium caballi | reverse complement strand
TATGTAATTATTTGCGCTCCCAAGATGTTTAGTGAAAAATTAAATGGGTTGGTATATCGTATTCAGCCGTTGGTAAGACATTTGAGCATTATTCCCAATCTTGTGGACATACCCATGTGTGAGGTGGAAGTGGAAACTTTTTTTGCCGAACGGATGATGTCGCTTAGGATGCGGAATAATTTGTTGCTTTGGTATAACAGGTGGTTAAAAAATTTGTTGGATTATGTAGGTACTATTGTTGGACTGATTTTGTTATCCCCTGTTTTTTTGATAATTGCTATATTGATTTATATGGAAGACCCCGGGCCTGTTTTTTATAAACATATGCGTGTAGGCAAACAGGGAAAGGTTTTTCCGTGTTATAAATTTCGCTCCATGTGCGTAAACAGTCAGGAACGATTGGAAGAATTGTTGGCAAATGATGAAAGTGCCCGCAAAGAATGGGAAAGTTCTTTTAAACTAAAAAATGACCCGCGTATTACAAAAATTGGCGGCAAACTTCGTCGTACATCTTTGGATGAGTTGCCGCAGTTGTTTAATGTTTTGCGTGGGGAAATGAGTTTGGTTGGCCCCCGCCCTGTTATCCAAAAAGAATTGGATGAATTTTATAAGGAAAATGCAGAACTATATAAAATTGTCAAGCCGGGTATAACCGGGATGTGGCAAGTCAGCGGCCGCAGTGATGTGAATTATGATGAACGGATTGCAATGGACAACTGGTATATTTGCAATTGGTCGGTTTGGCTTGATGTAATGCTGTTGTGGCGGACGGTTAAAGTAGTTTTGGGTGGTAAGGGTGCGTATTAAACTTTATGGTATCCGTAATTATTCCAACGCTTAATGCAGAAAAAGAAATTGAAAATTTGATTTATAAGTTGCAAAGTCAAAGTGTGCAACCAAATGAAATTATTGTGGTCGATTCTGAATCAGAAGATTATACAATTGCATTGTGTAAAAAGCATAATATTCAGGTTATTGAGATTAAGCGAAATGATTTTGACCATGGCAGGACACGTGATATGGCATTGAGTGCAACGCATGGTGACATTGTTTTATTTTTGACTCAAGATGCAGTTCCAGCAGACAGATATCTAATTGAAAATTTAAAAAAAGTATTTGCTGATAATGATGTTGCTATTGCTTATGGAAGACAGTTGCCAAAAGAAAATGCGACACCACAGGAACGATTGGTCAGGAACTTTAATTATCCACCCAAAAGTCATATTAGGACAAAGAAAGATTTGCAACAATATGGTATTAAAACCTATTTCACATCTGATGTATGTTGTGCATACAGAAGAAGTGTATATTTAGCATTAGGAGGTTTTGAGTATCCCTTAAAAACCAGTGAAGATATGTTTATGGCAGTAAAAGTAATTAATGCCGGTTATAAAATTGTATATGCTGCTGATGCTTGTGTTTATCATTCGCATAATTTAACTTTGAAACAACAATATGAACGTAATAAGATTATTGCATATGAGCTGAGTCGGCATAAACATATAATGAACGGGGTTAAACCTTATGGTGAGGGATTGCGTTTGGTCAAATATGTAATGTGGAATTTGTTGAAACAAGGTCGGTTGGATTGTATGGTGATGTTCTTTTTTGATTGTTGTGCAAGAATTTTGGGAAATAGGATGGGAAGAGTGTGAAAGTAGTCGTCAATTATGTAAGTAAACATAGTTATTTGTATGCCCAGAAAATGGTTGAGGGATTATTGGCAAATGATTGTGAAGTTTTTGCTATCGTTTCCAAAAACATGCCCGAAATTGATGCGTGGCGTAAGATGCAAAATATTATCTTGTATGAAGTTGATGGATATACTACCATTAAAAGCTTTCCATTTAAACTTTTAAAATTTTTGGTTTGTGATGTAATAAAAATACGCAAAAGAGTTAAAGACATGGAAATTCAGCAGAATTTTTGTCCGTTTGTTTCATATTGGTCACCTTTTGTGAACTTGGCATTGAAAAATTTACCATTGACTTTTGTTATGCATGACCCAATACCGCATGAAGGAAAAGACAAGATTATTGGATGGTTTAATACATATATGGGACGGGTGGCAAAAAACATTATTGTTTTAAGTAAACAATTTGAAGATTTTGTTAAAAATAAATATTCAGCTAAAGTTATGGTTGTTCAAGGTGGTGTTGAAGTGGAAAATTTTGATGATAAGGTTGAATTGTTAAAGTATGACGAAAGCAGAATAAATTTTGTATTTCAAGGCAGGATAGAGAAGTATAAGGGATTAGAAATTTTGGCTTCCGCATACAAGACATTGCTAAAAAAATATGAAGATAAAATTTTTCTTGTGGTTGCTGGTTCTGGAGATTTTAGACCATATGCCGACTTGTTTGATAATTTACCAAATTGTTGTATATTAAATCAATGGTTGACTAATGCTGAAGTTATAGGTCTTTTTAATGATAGAAATACGATTTGTGTGTTGCCATATACTTCTGCGACCCAATCTGGAGTTATAAATGTTGCAATGCCTTGTGGTACACCAATTATTGCATCTGCGTGTGGTGGAATTATAGAACAGATACGGGATAATGTAACGGGATGGTTGGTGGCACCGGGAGATGTGGATGCATTAGTAAGCAAAATGAGTTATGTTATTGAGCATAGAGAAAAGTGGGAGAATATACGTCAAGGTGGCTATGAGCATGTGAAAGCACTTAAATGGGATAATTTAGCGCATAAAATAATGGAAGGTTTTAAGTTGTGAAAGTCATTATCCTTGCGGGAGGCAGTGGAACAAGATTGTTTCCGCTTTCACGCAAATGTTTTCCAAAACAATTTATAAAGATTGACGGCAATAAATCATTGTTGGCACAAACAATTGCCCGTTTTAGAACTAAAGTTAGTACCAATGACATTGTGATAGTTACCAATAGTGACTATCAGTTTTTGGTTAAGGATATTTTGGCTGAAGAAAAGGTGTTGGATGTCCATATTATTTTGGAACCTGTTGGGAGGAATACGGCACCGGCTATTGCTTTGGCTATGCAATATTGTAAAGAAGTTTTGCAAGTGCGTGATGATGAAGTTTTATTTGTAGTTCCCTCTGACCATTTGGTACGGACTAATGAACAATTTGTTAAAACTGTTAATGACGCAGAACGTTTAGCAAAAGATGGGGAAATTGTAACTTTAGGTATTGTGCCGACAAAACCTGAAATAGGATATGGTTATATCCAATGTGGCGAAAAATTAGCGGTTGGCAATAAAGTAAAGGCATTTAAAGAAAAACCGGACTTAAAAACCGCAGAACAATATATGCTACAAGGTGGGTATTATTGGAATGCAGGTATGTTTGCTTTTCAGATTAAAACGATGGAACAGGAATTGCAAAAATATCAACCAAACATAATGGGACTATTGAAGGATGGCTATACTGAGGCAGTTAATAAATTTGATGCTATGCCGTCAATTTCCATTGATTATGCTGTAGCTGAAAAATCTGATAAAATGGCAGTAGTACCTTTTGCAGGTTATTGGAACGATATAGGTTCATGGGATGCCTTGGCAGAAGCGAATGCGGATAATAATGGTAATGTGGTTGACGGGGATGTATTGATTGAAAATTGCAAGAACACAATGGCTTTAAGTAATGGTCGTTTATTGGTTGCTGAAGGACTTGACGGGGTAAATATTGTAGAAACCAATGACGTTGTTTATGTGGGCAAGCGGGGTAATTCTCAGTCAGTAAAAAAACTTTATGAAAAATTGCAACAACAAAACCGTAGCGAAGTTATTGAGAATGTGACTATGTATCGTCCATGGGGAAGTTATACAGTGCTTGCTGAAGGTGAGGGATATAAAGTTAAAAAGATTGTGGTTAAGCCGGGACAAAAGCTTAGCTTGCAACTGCATCATCACCGCAGCGAACATTGGACAGTGGTAAGCGGTGTGGCGACAATTAAAGTGGATGATAAGTTAATGGAATGTCAGGCAAATGAAGGCACATATATACCAATTGAAAGTAAACATCGTTTGATGAATTTGACTGATAAAGAAGTTATTATTATAGAAGTGCAAAATGGGAAATATCTTGGTGAAGATGATATAGAAAGATTTGATGATGAGTATGGAAGGTAAAAGTATGGCTGATAAAGTAAAAGTAATTGCTAATTATTTGCCACAATATCATAGAATACCTGAAAATGATATGTGGTGGGGAGAAGGATATACAGATTGGGTAGCGACAAAGAATGCAAAACCATTGTTTGAAGGTCATAGGCAGCCAAGGATTCCGTTAGATAATAATTATTATGATTTATCTGATGTGAATACAATTCGTTGGCAGGCACAATTAGCTAGAAAATATGGTGTTTATGGTTTTGGTATATATCATTACTGGTTTAATTCTAATATGCAATTGTTACAGAAACCCGCTGAATTATTATTAAAAAACAAAGATATTGACATTAATTTTATGTTTATTTGGGATAATTCGTCTTGGATTCGAAGCTGGTCTAATATAAAGGAGTGTAATGACTGGGCTCCGAAATTTGATAGGGAACAAAAAAATACTGATAATGG
>JAGHTS010000049.1 GCA_018065225.1 Candidatus Phascolarctobacterium caballi | reverse complement strand
TCATTATGAGGTGCAAAATAATTTAACCATTCCAACTGCATTAAATCTAAAAACCATTCCTGCATCCCCCGCCGCAAAGTTAATATGTCCAGCCCTGTTTCATCTTGAACACCATTACAAATTTTATCTATTGCATTACGATTATAAACAATAATTTCTGTTGGTTCCTGAATAAGCAAAGATGCCTCTGTCATGGCAAATTCATCACAAAAAGCAAAAACAAACTGATCGGCAACTTTTGTACGTAAATACAAACGTTCTTTGCTCTCTTTTGCCACAGCATAAACTTCCACTTTGCCGGAAATTATCCTACAAACTTTTCGTTCCTCCGACAAATCAAACCGTTCACCTATATTTAATTGCAGATATTGAATATCAGCCATCTTTAATCCTTACTCTTAACCAAAGTTGCATATTGTCCGTCAAGTGCCATCAATTCTTGATGTTTGCCACGTTCCACAACTTTACCATGGTCAAGCACAATAATTTCGTCACAGTCCCGTATAGTGCTCAAACGATGTGCAACCAAAATACAAGTGCATCCCCTGTGCCTGATATTATTTATAATTTTTTCTTCTGTTACCGTATCCAACGCACTTGTCGCTTCATCCAAAATCATAATGGACGGATTAATTGCCAACGCCCGTGCAAGTTCCAACCTTTGCCGTTGTCCGCCACTAAAATTTGCTCCACCTTCACGCACTTCACTCTCAAATCCTTTTGATAAATTCATAATGTCATCATAAATACAGGCATCCATCGCCGCCTTAACAACATCCTGATGACGAATAGTTTTATCAAATAATGTAATATTTTCTTCAATCGTACCGCTCATCATAGAAATATCTTGTGCCACAACTGCCAAAGAATTATGCAACACATCAATTGGCACCTGTCGGCGAAGAATTCCATCAAAACGTAATTCCCCACTCCATTCTTCATAAACACCCTCAATAATTTTTGCCAATGTAGATTTTCCGCAACCGGAACCGCCAACCAATGCAATCCAATCACCCGGGTGCAAATGCATACTAAATTTATCAAACAAAGGTTCATGCAATTTACTGTAACCAAAAGTAATGTCCTTTAATTCCACATCCCCCCACAAATGTCCCTTATCAATCGCAGGTTTTGTATCTTTTGGAAATGCCAAAGCATCTTCCTCGTACTTCATAACATCATTTAATCTTTGCAAATTCATTTCCGTAGTTTGCAAAGTATTACCAAGATTTAACAAATTAGTAACCGGCTGTTGAAAATTATTCATCAAATTTTGAAACGCCAAAAAAATACCTGTGGACATCAAACCGTCCATAATATCAAAACCACCAAAAGTCATTAATAATGCAGTATTAAGTCCCATGGTCAATAA
>JAGHTS010000272.1 GCA_018065225.1 Candidatus Phascolarctobacterium caballi | reverse complement strand
GGGTTGATATTCTTAAACAAATTAGAGCAATAGACGGAATTATAGATGTTAAAATGATTCAATGTGAGGAGTGATGGCGGTTTTTCAAAGGGGTAATTTTTTTATTCCCCGTAATGTTGAATTGAAAAAATGGTCGGTAATTGCCTGTGACCAGTTCACCAGCCAGCCGGAGTATTGGCATGTGGTAGAAAACTTGGTTGGTGATGCTCCAAGCACTTTACATTTGACATTGCCGGAAGTATATTTAAATGGTGACTATACTGACCGTATTCAAAAAATAAATGCCAATATGCAAAACTATCTGCAACAGGGCATTTTCACGGAATATAAGGGCGTTTATATTTATGTGGAACGTACTTTGCAAAACGGCAAAATTCGTAAGGGTATAATTGGTTGTGTAGATTTGGAAGAATACGACTATACTCAAAATGCCAAAAGTTTGATTCGGGCAACAGAACAAACTGTGCTGGAGAGAATTCCTCCCCGTCAAAAAATTAGGGAAAGGGCGACATTGGAAACCAGTCATATTTTATTGTTGTGTAATGACGGGAAAAAAAGGTTAATTGAAAAGATTGCAGATTGCAAAAACAGTTTGCCTTTGATTTATGATTTTGATTTGATGCAGTGTGGCGGACATATTACCGGGTGGCTGGTGCAGGGTGATGATGCCCAAAATTTTGAAAAATATTTGTTGGAATACACAAAAGACATTAAAGAAAAATATGTAGGCAGTGAGCCAATGCTTTTTGCAGTGGGGGATGGCAATCATTCCCTGTGTACCGCCAAATTTTGTTATGAGGCAGAAAAGGCAGCAACGGGAAGAACGGATTTGCCAAGCCGTTATGCTATGGTGGAACTACAAAATTTGCAGGACGAAGTACAACAGTTTGAGCCAATTCATAGAGTGGTTACAGATGTTGATGTGCAAAAACTTTGGCAGGAATTGCAAAAGTTGGCAACTGCGGACGGACATAAAATTGAATGTGTAACCAATGGTCAGCAAAGCACCTTATGTTTGGATAAAAATAAAGGGGAACTGGCGGTGGCGGTTTTGCAGGAGTTTTTGGATAAATATCTGGCAGGAAATAAAGGTAAGAT
>JAGHTS010000021.1 GCA_018065225.1 Candidatus Phascolarctobacterium caballi | reverse complement strand
GGTTGTATCCTGGTCAAAAGAATAAGTATTAAACGATGCCGCCTGTGTTGCCATTCTGACTTGTTTTTGCATAGTTTGGTCATATTTGCGGTATTTGTCTTTGTCTGTTTCCGAAAGATTGTCTTTAAATTTATAATCATCCGTCCCGCTAACAACTTCAAAGTCATTTAATTTTTGTGGATCTGTTGCGTTTAAATATGCAGCATTAATTTCATCTTGTGTAAATTGATGTGCAGCCGTACCTTGGGTAACCCCGCTCATGCTCCGACCGTTAATAACTTCTATCAGTGTCAGTTCTGCCGGTTGGGCAGTAATTTTCAACTCCGGACTGTTAGTTCCCCATTGTTCAAAGGTATATGCAAAACTACCATATTTCGTTGTGGTCTTTTGAATTGAAAGATTGGATGTGGAAGCAACACCATCACCATTGCCAAACAACACAATACGATCAATTTCCAAATCACCTTCTTTAAGAATGTTTTCAGAAATTTCTCCAATTATGCCAACTGGGACTTCCTCTGATATAACTTTCCCATCTGGAGTGATGCCGTTTACCATAACTCTTTTCCCGACATTTGCACCTGTTCCGTCCTGTATGGTACCACCGCTTACCGTTGTCCATGAATGATCGTCTCTTTCAACTGCGTATACTTCGTCACCTCTTTGGTACATATAAATTGATCCGGTCATGTTTATAGAACCAAGTTTAAATGTACCGCTGACGCTTCCGTTTGTAACATTAAATACATCACGTTCAGGGTAACTTAAATATCCTTCATCAGTACCAGTTTCCGATACTCCGTCAACATAACGGCCCTTCAATATTTGATGATCACCTTCACTGACATTTATCATATCAAAGTTTAAAGTGGCATCATAACCAGATATGTTGCCATTAACTTTATATGTCCTGTTTTTGACATCCCTCAAATCCAAGGTGGCAGAATTGACAACCAAATTTTGCGCCAAATCAACTTCTGCAGATGCACTTGCATCATTTACAAATGTCAAAACGGAGTTAGGATTAAGCGTTAGGTTATTTGTGCCAATTTTCCCGTTCAAACCCAAAGTTACAGATTCCCCATCAAGGATAACTACATTACCGGAAGGTGATGAATCATCTTGATTTCTTATGGCATAATTAAGTTCACCGCTTCTCAAACTTACAGTACTATTTCCTGAACCAGAGGAATTACCAAATATATCTGAGATAACGTTATTTGCAGATATAGTAAGGTTTGCCCCCTCTTTTACTTCAATACGGTCATTGATTGCGTTATTAAATGTTACGCTGCCGTTAATAAATGTTTGGGCAGTCCCGCTTGACGAATTACCTTTGACATCTCTTGAGAAAACGCCGCCGTTAAATGTAACTTTTCCGCCAGCAGAATTGTCTATACTTGTTTGTATATTTGTCGCATTTGTAGCCGTAAAAGATTTGTCTGCCGCACCGATTTTTATGCCATAAGATTCTCCACCAATTTTGTTGCCTTCAACGCTGATTACACTTCCAGCCGCATTTGTAACATTACCATCAATTACAATATATCCTGCACCACCAACTGAATTTTGCAGCGTGTCTATATGTGTACCTGTCCCGTCATCATCAATATTATTGCTTTTTAAAACTAAAACCCCATTTGTTGTGACGGTGTTACGCATATCGTCAACATCTATTATCAATTGTCCAGCATTATTAATTGTAGTTGCATTAAATATTGCAGAACCGGAAGAAATTGTTCCACCAACATATAATTTACCAGTTGTATCCTGCAATACGTTTTTCAATGTTCCTGTTCCGCTTAAAGTTAATGTTCCTCTATTAAGAATTGTTCCGTCTGAAATGTCTATTTTACTTATATCTGAAGTTAATTTACCACTGCTGCCGATGCTCAAACCCTTTTGTTTGATTGAATATGAGCCGACATTCAGATCACCTCCGTTGATATTTAAAACACCTATTCTCGTTACATTATCATCAATTATGTTATGGAATTTATCGGTAATCAATCCATTTGTAAAAGTTAAAGTCCCATAATTGGTTATAATGCCATTTGAAATATTAACATTTGATAAACTTGTGGAAAGCGATGAACTTGCATTTGTAATAGCAAAAGAACCTGCTGTTATTTGTTTATTGCTGGCATTAGTAATTTGAGCAGCAGTACCAGATGTTCCAATATTCACAGTAACACTTCCGGCAATAGTTCCTGTAAGGTTGACCGAATTGCCTGTCAATATAACCTGTGAGTTATTGGCATTTGTTATAGTTGAAGTAAAGAGATTGGCACCCGTTGTAATTAAACCGGAATTGCTTACATCTCCAGAAATTCTACCACCCGTAACTTTAATTGTACCGCCAGAATTATTAGTTATTATGCTGCTGATTTCACCACCTGTTACATCAATTGCAGCATTATTTGTTAACGCACCAGTTTTAATTGTTCCGGCTGTAACATTAAGTTTACCATTCGTTTTATTTGTTATGGCACCTGTAATAAGTCCTCCGTTCATATTATAAGTAGCAGCATTTGAACCGTTACCATTTGTAATTGTTCCAGATGCAGTTCCTCCTGTTTGTGTTACCGTACCAGAATTATTTGTAATTGTTCCCGATATACTTCCCGCAGACATAGTCAATGCAGAAGAATTCAAATCAATATTTGCAATTCTACCAGCAGTTATCTTTACTGTACCACCACTGTTATTTGTTATCTTTCCAGATATAGTACCACCAGATACATTAATAGTTTTACTATTTGTTACAGACCCACTTGAAATTCCACCTGATTTAGTAAAAGTACCTGAATTATTTATTGTACCACTATTATTACCAGCAGAATTTGTAAAAGTACCACTATTTGTTATATTACCAGTTATACTTCCTCCACTTTGAGTAAAAGTACCAGCATTGCTTATTTCACTTTTGATTGAACCAGCTGAAAAAGTAACTGTTGCTCCACTGTTATTGGTAAGTTTGCCTGTCTGAATAAGGGCTGTACCGCTGTTGATTGTTACCGTGCTTTTGTTTTTGTTGGTTATCGCCCCAGATGTAGTGCCGCCTGATATGGTGAGTGTCGCCGCATTTGTCCCATCACCATTAGTTATTGCCCCGCTCACTTGTGTTGTACTGCCACCACTGATGGTTACTTTTCCCGTGCTGTTATTAGTTATTGTTCCAACCACACTGCCTTTGGTTATACTGATAATTCCGCCGCTGTTAGTGGTCGCTCCATTCACCGTGCCTCCGCCCACATTAAAGGTTTTCCCGCTGTTGTTAGTAATTGCCCCACCATATTGTCCACCATTAACATTAAGCGTGCCGTTGTTGGTCATACCTTTACCAACAGATCCACCAGTTTGGGTCATAGTCCCACTATTAGATATAGCACTGCCATTATAAACAGTACCGCCTGTCATGCTGAATGTTTTGCCGGAATTAATGGTAAAATTACCTGTATTGGAAATATTTTTTGCACTGGTTACGTTACCAGTCTCAATTATTACATGCCCTGCTCCGGAAATTGCACCCCCCAATGTGGCATCTCCGTTTAAATATAAAGTCTGCCCACTATTAACTGTTACTGACCCAGCCAATCTACTTGCTGTGCTATGTACTCCGGCATTAATCTCTATAATACCACCGGAAATGGTTTGCCTTACTGTACCGGCATTAAGTTTTACCCTACCTTTATTAGTAATATTCCCTGACTTAAGATGATCTGCCATGACATACAAGCATGTATTGGCATTTACTGTAACTGTACCTGTATTTTCCAAATATCCATTGACTGTAACTGTTCCATTAGTTGCAGGAGCAATAACAACATTGCCTTGTCCGCCTACTGTAGGTGCAAGAGCACCGCCATTAAATGTCAGAGTTTTACCGCTGTTAATGGTATTTGTTGCACCATTGATATTGCTTGCGTTGGCGGTAACCGAACCGTTGACTACTACCTTACCACCTTTAAGATTTATGCCAAGCGAACCACCATTCATCTGGACTGTCCCGGCGTTTGTCCCGCCGCCCAGACCTGT
>JAGHTS010000176.1 GCA_018065225.1 Candidatus Phascolarctobacterium caballi | reverse complement strand
TGTGTTCCTTTTTTGTCGCCTACGCTGAAGATATATCCGCCTTCAAAGGTTGTTCCGATTTTGAATCCGTCAGAGAAGGGCATTATGTGTCTTAAACTTAGTCCGACTGGAATACTGCACATGTCTTGTTCATTTGCTCCATAGGTTATGTCAATGTTGCTTTGGGTTTCTTTGGTTTTCATGTGGGTGTAGGGTACTCCGATAAAGGGTACTAAGTTTGTTTTGCTGCTTACTTCCAGTTGTTCTTCAATTTTTATGCCTGCACTGTATGCTTCTGTTTTGGGTTTTAAGGTTACGTCTTCCGCTCCAAGTGTTTGCATTTTTATGTCGTTTTCAGATTTGCCGCATCCCGCATCAAGTTGGACGCTGAATTTACCGCTGTCCTGACGATGGTAGATACTTACCCCGTAATGGTCAATATCATTTTTTATGGTGCTGACTTTTTGAATTGAATTTACATCCCCTTTTGCATAGGTTACAGATAAGCCGCCAAAACTGTGTCCGCTTTGCCAAAGGTCAACACCAACTGCCGCACCGTTTTGTTTGACGGTGCTGTCTTGTTTAAGGTGTCCTGCTTTCATGTCTTTGATTTCTTGTTTGCTGTGAATATATGTTGCCCAGACATTTTTGTTTTCGTCATCAAATGATGAAGAATGACCTCCACCGGCATGACGGGTTTGGAGTGTCCTGTGTCCATGGACAACATATTCTGCTGTAAATTGTTCGTTTTCATTTTCAGTTTTGCCTTGCGTGGGTTGGATGTCTTTGATTTTGCCAACAGAAATTGTGTCAATTTTGTATTTTTTGTTGTCATTTGCAAGGTTACGGAAATCAATTCTTGTTGCAGAATGGGAAACGGGGTTGGAAAATACGCTCATGTGTTCAAAGGCGGTATCCATGGCAAGGTTGCTGACTGTTAAGGCACCGGTTTGCACATTGGCAAGTTGGTTTGCGTTTGCCATGGTGTTTATGGTGTTGTTCTGCACATCTGCATCACTTTGACAAGCCGACACTGCTTCCACCCATTCTTTTACTTCGCTTCCCACATGCAAATCAGCAATTATATTTCCCATATCTGAATTGTTTATTTCTTGCATATCATTTGTAAATTTGATATTAAACTCCGAACCGTTATTTACAACACTATCAATTTTCAATCCGTAACTTGCATTTATTCCTGTTGCTGTTTCCTCTGTTGTCCAACTTCTGACATCAAGATTACTGCCTTTAGGAATTTTGTATTCCTTGCTTATCTCAGCATTTCTTACATAAAGTTTGCTGCCGTTTTCTACGCTTGCACTTGTGATATTCCTGATTGCAGCAGTGTCTGTTATTTTTGTTCCATCAACTTTTAATATACTACCATTTTTAAAATTGATATTGCTTGCAGTAATATTACGTGCCACATCAAGTGTGCCGTTCACATTATTAATTGCTGTTCCCAAATGTACACCATCTGCTATGACAATTTCTCCGTTAAATTCTGTTGTACCATCGCCTGCAATATTTCCTCTTAAATTTGTCTTACCACAAATATTTAATTTTCCACCAGTTTCAACATTAAAATTTAAATCCGTACTGCCCTGTGTGTTTCCACCATCCAAATTCAAGGTCTTTGCTCCTGTATTAACAATCATTATAAGAGATGTTTTATTTAAGGTATGCCCATTCAAATTTATATTTAAGTCAGTATGACTTTGTGTTGCCGCATCCATATCGGCTATGCCAATGTCTGTATAGTTATAATTGTC
>JAGHTS010000216.1 GCA_018065225.1 Candidatus Phascolarctobacterium caballi | reverse complement strand
CTTTGGGCAAATAATTGCAATAGGCACACACCGCACACCAAATTTTGTCGGAAAAATAAATATCACTGGCAACCAGCAGAAAGTTTTCCAAATTGTCATCCAAACTGTTAAAGGAAATATTTTCCCCATCATAAATACAACCAAACCGTACATTGCATTTGCTCCCGTTTTCATCCGGATTATTTTCAACATTGCCAAAAAAGTTTTGAAAACGAAACTCCTCGCCTGCCGCCACAACCAAAAGTTCTCCGCTTTCAAAGCCGATATTTAATTTTAATTTTCTTAATTTTTCAAAATTAAGCACTGCCCCCTTAATATTTTTTTCGGCAGCAGACAATAATTTTTCTGATTTTACCTCATCAGGCAAAGGAAGTTTGACCACAATATCCGAACGTGACAAACGCACATCTTTTATACAGTTGCACAACAATGTTTTCTGCTCCGCCCGGTAGTCAAAATCTTGAAACAGACTACGTAACCACAATTTCATGTACTGACGGATAGTTGTTCCCAAATTGACACGGATTTCTGCCTGATTGACACTTTGACACTGGCGCAAGTCCATTGCAAACCGTACAAAGTCACCATATTTACCTGATAAAACGGCATCTCGGTAACCAGTAAATTTTCATCCACATACCGTTGCAATAAAGCACAAATTTTCCTTCTCATAAAATTCTGGATTTGGTCTTTGAAAAAGAATTGTGCCAACACCATAAAGAAACGCCATATCAGCTGCAACAATGCCCGTGCAATAAACGGTGCCAACAACACCCCAATAGCTATCAGTATAGTGTCTAATGAATGTGTTTCTATATATTTTATTAAAGAATCCAAACTGTTGGTTGTCGCCAACAATTCCTGACTTGGGTCCATAGCTACTCCTTTGAAAAACTCCCGTCCGATACTGACGGGAGTTTGATGTCAACGCATATTTTCAATAAAATCTTCAAACTGGCTTAACAAAAACGGATGTCCGTAAACCTTTAAATCCCTAAGCCAACTGCCATAACTTTCATACCAAGTGTCTGCCAACTCCATCTTCAACCCTTCCATCTTGTACTGGTCTATCATCTTCATTACAAAACGGTTGACTTCCCCTGTATCCTTCGGCACATTCAACGGAATATATCTTTCCTCCCCTTCATATTTTTCCACCGTCACCGCCCAACCTCCGGGAACAGGCGGCAATCTTTTTGCCTGAATAAAATAATTGTCTGCACTGAACGCCACATAACTTTCCCACTTAAAAACTTTCTTGGCGTGCTGCACAGGATAACCGTTTTCATTACCCCATTTCACCAATTCATCACAAATCTCGTTATCATGGACAACGCTCTTAAAAGTAGTTTCTTTCAAAATCTCTGCCATTTAAATATCCTCCTTGTCAATTATATAAAAACTTAACGCCCCATCCACTAATAAATTTCCTTTATCATCAGTAATAATGCAATGGGTTCGCATAATCTTATTGCCATGTTGCAAAATTTCCGCCCTACAATAAACAACTGTTCCTGCTTTTACATTTTTGATGTAACTTAAATTCATATCCAAAGTTATAACCTTTACACCGTCAGTAAAACAACAGACCCCGCAAGCCGTATCTGCCAAACCGCTAAACACTCCGCCATGTACATAGCCATAAATATTAGTATGGCATTTATCCGAAATCTTAACCCGCATAACCAGTTTGCCACGGTCAATTTCAACAACTTCCATTTGCATTGCCTGACAAAAAGCATTATCCAATACCCGATGTTTTATTCTTTCTTTAACTTCATCCGTCATCGTCAACACCATATTAATAAATTATAACAGAGAACGAAAAAAAAAGCGATAAAAAAATCATTGCTGCATTGCCTTTTATTGTAGAAATACATTTTATCTCAACACAATTTTTTTTATATTCGCTATCGGTATCGTAACCACCTATTTTACTTTCGCCAAGCCAAATTTTTGATTTTCCATAACGGATATTACTTTCATAATATTTTTATCCCAACATGTCACACAAATTACTTCCCTGCAACCTAACACCTTTTATCTACACTTATTTTACCATATATTTTTTACACTGTTTCAATTTCACCAGTAGCAATATCTTGAATCAAAACATACATCCACTTTTGCGTTTTCTTTTCTTTTAATGCTTCATCATGTGCTTTGTCACGACATTTTTTGCACGCTTGACGCGGCAGGCAAACAATAAAAGCACTTTGATCGCCAAATCTCGTACCCTCTGCTGCCGTTTTCAGGGTAAAATAACCGCCACACGAACAATAGCGGATTGTTTCTATTTGTTCTTCCCTTATACCTTCTTCATCATAATAAATATGTTTTTTACGTGTCCACACGCCATTGCATTTATCCATCATTGCCTTTTGCATTTTGGCACGGTTAAAATAAATTTCCCCACTCTGCTTAATAAGTTCATCTACTCTTTGGTTGCAACGTACATCCTGTGGTCTTAATTCACTTAAATCCGGTTCAACCACCCGACTATAATCCAATCCCGCCATTGCCAAAATTATACCTGTATTTACATATGGCAAAGCACTTTCCACAGAGTACCCACCTTCTAACACCGCAATATCTGCTTTTAATTTGTCTGCCAAACGGGCATAACCCTGTGCGGTTATTTGCATATTTGCCAATGGGTCAGAAAAATGATTGTCCTGTCCTGCTGAATTAATAATTATATCCGGTTGAAAATCCTCCAACATGGGGGCTATCAAACCATCAAATAAACGGTGTAACCCTTCATCACCTGTTGTTGGTAACAATGGTAAATTGATGGTTGTTCCCCATGCACCGGGACTGCCTGCCTCATCGGGAAATCCTGTACCGGGATACAATGTTCTTCCATCTTGATGAAACGATATATACAAAGTGTTTGGGTCATGATAAAACACGTCTTGGGAACCGTCACCATGATGAACATCTGTATCTACTACTGCCACTTTATTTATTCCATATTTTGTCCGCAAATATTCCACCATAATGGTTTCAATATTTATCGTGCAAAAACCCCGTATGCCATGTACCACACGCATAGCGTGATGTCCCGGTGGACGTACTAAAGCAAAGGAACGCTTTACTTCTTTTTGCATTACGGCATCTGCCGCCACAAGACATCCCCCTGCACTGGTCAGATGGGCAGGAGTAATCAATCTTGCAATACTTGGTACTCCCACATGAACACGTTGCAAATCGTGAATTTCTGCTAAACGGGGACGATATTCTTTAATTTCTTCACAATCAAACAGTCCCTCTTCTTCCAATTGGTCGCGTGTATATAACAAACGTTCCTGACGTTCAGGGTGTCCCGGCGACAAATACCAGTCAAAAGCAGGAAAAAATGTTAACCCCAATGTATTTTTCATAATGTTTGCTCCTGTCCGTCAATATTTAATTCTTTATCAACAACCGTCAATTTATGCAAAATGCCCGGTTTTAACTGCATCCGTAAATTAAAAATCTCACCACTGTCATAATACCCATGAATTGTATTAAAAAATTCGTAAGCAACCAATTCTACATCTTGATCTGGCAAATTCCATTCTGCTGTTTTCTGCTGCAAATATTCCTTCAAAACCTGTTCTGCTTTTTTTCTGCCAAAATTTGATGGTAATTTTTCTTTTCGTCCGCTTTCCGGAATAATGTAATATCCGTCCGTTGTATCCGCCCTTAACGCCGCACTTAATGTTGGTCTTGATAATGCTGCACCAATGGCATTTGCCACCATTCCTCCAGTTGGAATATCAACCGGCAAACGCATTTTTTCACCAAGTGCTTTGATTAGTCCCGGTGCACCACCACCTACACCAACTAAAACCTCTGGCTTAAATTCTGTACCTTTAATTACATCTTCCACAGTATAAACAGGCTGTTTAGCCCATTCTGCCAACATACTGTCAATGGTACCCATAATCTGTTGCACCGCATTGCCAACAATTTTTTCCGCTTCAACCCTTGCTTCACCAAATTTTCCAACCGCCTCACAAGCCGCCTGTTCATCACCAAAATGAACCAAACCGCAAGTAATTAAGGCATCACTTAAAGTAACTTCTTTGCCACCTACTGCCACCGCCTTGCCAATACGTTGTGGCCCGACACGATAAGTGCCATCACTTTGTTTTATCACCTGACTGTCACCGCCAATACCAATACTACGCATATGAAAAGTCCGCACCGCTGTTGGAAATCCGTCTATTACCGCACCATGTTTTGCCATCAGCGGATGACCATTTTCCCAAAAAGCAATATCCGTAGTCGTACCGCCTACATCCAAAGAAATAGCAGGCAACACGGGGGCAACTAACGCTTCAATACCTAATACAGATGCTGCAGGGCCTGTAAACACTGCTTCTACAGGTTGTCGCATTGCTTCATTTAACGGCAATGTTCCGCCATCCGCCTTCAAAATATATACTGGTGCGTTAATTTTTCGCTGTGTTAATGCCTGCAAAATATCCTTTGCAAATTCATTAAATAACTTATATGTTGCAGCCGCAAAATATGCAGAATTAGTCCGACGGATAAAATTTAATTCACCATTCAGTTCACTGGCGCAAAAAACAGGGTCATAGCCGTTTTTACGTAAACATTTTGCCAGTTCCAACTCCAACTTTGGGTCACGTACTGCAAATTTGCCGCTAACCGCCGCTGCACCTTTACCTTTTGTATTTAATAAATCAGTATGTTTTGACCAATCAATTTGTGCTGTAACTTTACCCCTATGGTCAACATAACCGCTAACTTCATAGGGTTGTACCGGAAATTTATTTTTTACATTCATACCCGGCCCGGCTATCACCGCCAAAAAAACAGGGTCAAGTTGATGCTCCGTCAAAGCATTGGTAACAATAGTACTTGATATAACCACACGGGTGATTTGTGAATCATTTCCCTGCAACACCATATCTAATGCCCGCAAAATTCCCTGCAATACATTTTCGTGTACTGTTGCTGTTTTAGCTTGGGCAAAAACTTTACCGTCAGCAATAATTACTGCATCGGTAAATGTACCGCCAACATCAATTCCAAGTAACATTTTCCCCTCCGTCCAAATTATAACAAAAAAGCCGGGCTTACGCCCAGCTTTTTAATACTTAAATATCAGTCCGCATCATAGATATAGGCAGATTTGCTGTCGCTATTCTTTTGGATAACAAAATATTCTACCTCACCCTTACCCACATCTTTAATTTCAATTTCTTCCACAATATCCCTGCCGATGATACGATATTCTTCACCATTAATCAACAAACTGTACACTTGTACAACACTTGGTTTGCGAATATCCATATGCACTTTGCCGACAATATCTGCTTGAGCAGAAAAACTGTTATTATAGCGGTCAACATAACGCAAAGTTACATCAGGAATTGGATTTCCTTCTTCATCAATAATTATATAATTAAGTTGTGCAACTCCACGTTGCATTTCCCTGTGTGCCTGTCCTTTATACATATTGTAAAACGGATTTCCTCCTGCAAAAGCAGTAGCACTAACAACAAAAGCCATAAAAAATGCCATAACAATTTTTTTCATTTTACTAAACCTCCATAAATC
>JAGHTS010000131.1 GCA_018065225.1 Candidatus Phascolarctobacterium caballi | reverse complement strand
AGCAGGAGTTATGGTGGAAGTTGGCTTGTGCCACGAAGAAGCGGAACGGCTGAACGAACATTTTTTGTTTGCCGTGACACATAACAGGCCTTTTGTCAGTTTGAAATATGCCATGACATTGGACGGGAAAATTGCGACGGCATCAGGGGACAGTGAATGGATTACCAACGAAACTTCACGCAAGGAAGCACACTATTTGAGAAAAACACACGATTGTATACTTGTGGGAATTGGTACAGTATTGGCAGATAATCCTGAATTAACCACCCGCCTTGTCAAGGGCAAAAATCCTGTACGGGTTGTGCTTGATTCCCATTTGCGTTTGCCATTGACTTCCGCCGTGCTAAACAATGGAGCCAAAACAATTATTTTTGTTAATGGTAATTATGACAAAAACAAATTTGAAGTTTTGCAAAAACTGGAACATGTGGAAATTGCCGAAGCAAAAAATTTACAACAAGTTTTAAGTTTTTTGCATGAACGGGAATATCGTAGTGTTTTGGTAGAAGGCGGCTCACAAATCCACGGGGCATTTTTAGATGCCGGCTTGGTGAACAGGGTATATGCCTTTGTAGCACCAAAACTATGTGGCGGACAAACTTCTTTAAGTGCCATTGGTGGTAAAGGTATAACTTTGATGAATGATGCCCTGCAATTAGAAAATTTGGAAACAAAATATTTGGATGGGGATATGCTTTTAACCGCCAAAGTTAAAAGCACATCCCCAAAGGATGAATGATGTTTACAGGATTAATTGGAGAGTTAGGCAGTGTGCGTTCCCTTGCGGGAGACGATTCTGGTTACAAACTGGAAATTGCCGCAAAAACAATTTTAAATGATTTAAAATTAGGCGACAGTGTTGCTGTTAACGGTGCCTGTCTGACGGTTGTGCATATAACAACAAAGAGTTTCACAGCGGATGTAATGCCGGAAACCCTGCGTCATACCAATTTAGGTAAATTACATATTGGTGAAAAAGTAAATTTGGAGCGGACATTGCGTTTGTGTGACGGCTTGGAGGGGCATTTGGTTAGCGGTCATGTGGAAGGTACAGGCCGTATTTTGCATCGGCAGGACGAAGGGAATGCTATTTTGTTCCGTATCGGCTGCAATGACGATTTAACCCGCTATATTGTAAAAAAAGGCAGTGTGGCAGTGGACGGAATTTCCTTAACAGTGGTTGAAGCAGAAAAAAATAATTTTACCGTCAGCATTATCCCCCACACCGCTGCAGTAACTACTTTGGGTTTTAAACAGGTAGGGAATTGGGTAAATATTGAAACAGATATGATAGGCAGATATATAGAAAAGTTTATAGGAAAGGATGATAAATTTTGGGAACATTTCAATACAGCACAATAGAAGAAGCAATCAATGCCATTAAACAGGGTAAAATGGTCTTGATCACAGATGACGAGGACAGGGAAAACGAAGGGGATTTAATTATGGCGGCTCAATTTGCCACACCTTCCGCCATCAATTTTATGGCAAAAGAAGCACGGGGTTTGATTTGTATGCCGGCAGACGGCGATATTATGGACAAACTGCAATTTGGAGCAATGGTGGCAAACAATACGGATAACCATGAAACGGCATTTAGTGTCAGCATAGATTACAAAGACACCACCACAGGCATCAGTGCCTATGAACGGTCACTGACTATGCAAAAATGTGCTGAAGACGGTGTCCAACCCCATGATTTCCGCAGGCCGGGACATGTTTTCCCCTTGCGTGCCAAAAAAGGCGGTGTTTTGGTGCGGACAGGTCATACCGAATCCACCGTTGATTTGTGCAAACTTGCAGGGCTAAAACCTGTTGGCGTATGTTGTGAAATTATGACAGATGACGGACATATGGCACGCACTCCGGATTTAATCCAATTTGCCCAAAAACATAATTTGGTCTTTATTACAGTGGCAGATTTGGTTGCTTATTGCAAAAGTCACGAACAACTTGTACACAGGGTGGCAGAGGCAGACTTGCCAAGCAAATATGGTCATTTTCGTATTATTGCCTATGAAAATGATTTGGATAATTTATGTCATATTGCGT
>JAGHTS010000188.1 GCA_018065225.1 Candidatus Phascolarctobacterium caballi | reverse complement strand
CGGTTTCCCAACTATTTGGGAAAAACAATAATACGTTATTAAATGCCGCTCAGGATTTCCAGTTAGCCAATCCCGTAGATATGCAACAGATATTACTGGAAATCCCCCTGCTAAATTCTGCCTATACAGATATATCTTTCAGCTATAATACAAAAAATTTACAAAACAATTTTTTCCCCAGTGTTGCAGGGCAAAAAATTATGCCTCTTTTTCACTATCTGACATTATTGCTGGCACAAGATAATAATGTTTATATTGAATTGGACACGGGTAAAGGCAACAATACCATTCCTTCCATTTACTTTGACTGCACTAATTGCGAAAAGACTCTTTTTTCTAAACTTTGGCTAAAAAATATGGAACCGCCACAATGGCAGTATGCAAGACAACTTGTCAACAATCTCCCCGAAAACTGGGGGTTGCTATATCTTGGTTTAATGCCCGGCCGCCCAAATTCACCATTAAAAATAATCTTTACCAAAACAACCATTAACGAACAACATCTGCCCTGTTCTTTTCAAGATATTGATATACTTTTGGAAGCAATCCAACACAAGCCATTAACAACTTCCATTAAGGAAAAAATCAAACATTTGACTGACCTGAATTTTCCTGAAATTACTGTCAGTTTAAACTTGTTTCCGGATAATAAATTTGATAATCTTTTAGGTATAGAAATATTTGTTCCGGAAGAAAACACAATCCGGAGGAAACCTTAACAACTTTACGGGGGCAAAAATTACTTGAAGCCCTGACAGATTGGCAAATGGCGGACGAACGGGCGAAATTATTAAACCAATGTTGCGGAATTTTTTTCCCGCCCCAATTTCTCAACTGTGCCGAAACACAAATACAATCATTTCTCAACCATATAAAACTTCAATGGGAGGGGGGAAACCCATTACCCGCCAAAGCATATATCGCCTGCAATATTTATTTCCGATAAAGTAATTCATAAAATAAATCCGGTAAATTTCATTCAATCTTAAAAAATCCCGCATAGCTAAAAATGATACACCACCAAATTATTCATAGGAAAACATATCCGCTATTGCTTATCACTGATTTTACACGTTCCCTGACTTCTTTAACCGCCGTAGTCGGCAATTCAACAACATCAAATTTTGGCAGACCATTATTTATATCAACAACCACAAAAAGTCCTTTTTGAAAAATAACAAATTTTTATTACCACCATGACATGTTTAATAAAAAACAGGTATTTGAAACATCTGTTCTAAACACATTTCTCCAACTAAAAAACCTGCATATTTTAATACATTAAATTGTACTTGTACATTTGCTTTTTATTATGTTTATACCTCATTTTTTTAGAACACATTTAGAT
>JAGHTS010000118.1 GCA_018065225.1 Candidatus Phascolarctobacterium caballi | reverse complement strand
GGAATAAACATCAGTTTATTGGTGTCATCTTTGGCATTGTTTTGCAGATTGAAGTATCGCGAAAAACAAAAACTTTGATAAAATATTTAAAAAGGTGTTTGCCAAGGCAAACACTTTTTTGTTATAATAAAAAAGATATTTTGTCGGAGGTTTGCGATGCCGGAAAGTTTTTTTGGATGGGTTTTATTTTTAATTGATAAATATGGCACGATTTTTTTGAAAGGTGCAGGGGTTACTCTTGCCTTGGCGGTGGTGGGAACTGCTATCGGTTGTATCATTGGTTTAATTGTTGGCGTTATTCAAACAATCCCTGTGGAAGATGACGACAGTGTTGCCAAAAAAATTTGCGTAAAAATTGTGAAATTTATTTTGGATGCTTATGTGGAAATTTTCCGTGGTACGCCTATGATTGTGCAGGCAATGGTGCTTTATTATGGTGCCATGAGTATGTTTGATATTGATATGAGCCCGATGTTTGCCGGCTTTTTTGTAGTATCCATTAATACAGGCGCATATATGGCGGAAACGGTAAGAGGCGGTATTGATTCTATTGATATAGGTCAAAAAGAGGCGGCAGTTGCCATTGGAATGAATCATTTTGAAACTATGCGTTATGTAGTTTTGCCTCAAGCATTGCGTAATGTAATGCCACAACTTGGAAATAATCTTATCATCAATATAAAAGATACATCAGTTTTGAATGTCATTTCAGTAACGGAATTATATTTTGCTTCTAAATCAGCAGCAGGTGTGTACTACCGATACTTTGAAGTGTTTTTTGTAACTTGTGTAGTTTATTTTATTATGACTTTTGCAGCATCAAGATTTTTGCGTTGGTGTGAAACCAAAATGGACGGGCCGCGTGATTATGATTTGGTGAATTATGACCCAATGATGGATCCTTGTGGTGCAGTACCATTGCCCAAGAAAAAAGAACAGAAAGGACGAGTGTAAAATGGCTGATAAAGAATTGTTGCTTTCTGTGAAAAATTTGCAAAAAAGTTTTGGTGAACACGTGGTGCTTAAGGGTATTGACTTGGATGTGTATAAGGGTGATGTAATTTGTATTATTGGTCCTTCCGGATGCGGCAAATCAACCTTTATCCGTTGCATCAATTTTTTAGAGCAACCTACAGATGGAGATATTTTGTATCGTGGGGTTAATGCTAAAAAAGCATTTAAGTCATTGCCGTTATATCGTACTAAAGTGGGTATGGTGTTCCAACAGTTCAATCTGTTTAACAATATGACAGTATTGGATAATTGTTTAGTCGGTCAGACAACAGTGTTAGGCAGAGATAAAGAAATTGCCCATGACAATGCTATGAAATATTTGCGACATGTTGGCATGAGTGCTTATATTAATGCCAAACCTTATCAGTTAAGTGGGGGGCAAAAGCAAAGGGTTGCTATTGCCAGAGCTTTGGCTTTGGAGCCGGAAGTTTTATTGATGGACGAGCCGACAAGTGCCCTTGACCCGGAAATGGTTGGGGAAGTGTTGAATGTTATGCGTGATTTGGCAAAAGAAGGACTGACTATGGTTATTGTTACTCATGAAATGGCATTTGCCAGAGATGTATCTACTAAAGTTGTTATGTTAAATGAGGGTGTTATTGGTGAAGCGGGTGACCCCAAAGAATTTTTTGCTTATCCTAAGACGGACAGGGCAAAAGAATTTTTGAGCCGTTTCCAAAATTTATAATTTTATTTGAAAGGGGAAAGAAGATGATAGCAGGAAGCTCAGATTACATTGAAAAATATGCTCCTTATCTTGATTATAGGATTATGCGGGCATTGGAATGGATCCAGACTATGGACTTTAATAATTTGCCGGAGGGTGAATATGAAATTTTAGGTGAAGATATTTTTGCCAGAATTAGTGAGTATGATACGGAAGCAAAAGAAAATCGTGGTGCAGAACGACATGAAAAGTATATTGATGTGCAATGTATTTTAGAGGGCAGGGAAACAGTTTATTATACGCCGTACCAAATTACCTATAAATTGGATGTTCATGGTGAAATGAAAGAAGATACTTTATTCTATAAAGATGTGAAAGAAAATAACAGTGTACATTTGCAGGCAGGTGATTTTGCTGTATTTTATCCTTGGGAAATTCATCGTCCGAATTGTCATTTTGCAGATAAGCCGGAACATGTAAAAAAAGTTGTTGTCAAAGTTAAAGTATTTTAAAAGTAAATTTGCTTGACAAAGTAAAAATTATTGAGTTATAATATTAAACGCTTTTTTTCGGACAGATTCCCGAGTGGTTAGAGGGAGCAGACTGTAAATCTGCCGCGTTTTCGCTACGTTGGTTCGAATCCAACCCTGTCCACCAGGATCGCGGGGTGGAGAAGTGGTATCTCGTCAGGCTCATAACCTGAAGACCGGTGGTTCAAATCCATCCCCCGCAACCAATGCTGATGTAGCTCAGTCGGCAGAGCGCATCCTTGGTAAGGATAAGGTCACCAGTTCAATCCTGGTCATCAGCTCCATATTATGGCGGCATAGCTCAGTTGGCTAGAGCAAACGGTTCATACCCGTTGTGTCCGCGGTTCAAATCCGTGTGCCGCTACCAAAC
>JAGHTS010000088.1 GCA_018065225.1 Candidatus Phascolarctobacterium caballi | reverse complement strand
GGCATTACCTGTGATGTAGCTGCAGGACATAGTTTGGGTGAATATTCTGCATTGGTGGCATCAGGGGTTGTCGGGTTTGAGGAAACGATATTTAGTGTCAGGCAACGGGGGCATTTTATGCAGGAGGCAGTACCGGTCGGTAAAGGCGGAATGGCGGCTGTAATTGGGCTTGACGGGGATAAAATTGTAAAAATTTGTAAAGATACAGAAGCAAAGTATAATGTTGTAGTTGAAGCAGTTAATTTTAATTGTCCTGAACAAATTGTAATTGCGGGAACTGTTGCCGGTGTGGAAAAAGCAACTTTGGCATTAAAAGAAGCAGGTGCCAAACGTGTAATCACGTTACAGGTTTCAGCACCGTTTCATTCGTCGTTAATGCGTTCCGCAGCGGAAAAGTTGGCAGATGTTATCAATAGTGTGCCTTTTCATGATGCCAAAGTTCCTGTGTATGCGAATGTTACGGCAAAACCGGTACAGGATAAAGAAATAATTAAAAAACTTTTGGTTAAGCAGGCGGCAAGCCCGGTATTGTGGGAACAGAGTGTTCAAAATATGGTTAATGATGGGGTTGATACTTTTGTGGAAGTTGGACCGGGAAAAGTTTTAAGTGGGTTTGTTAAACGCATTGCCAAAGATGTAAATATTTTGAATGTGGAAGATGTTGAAAGTTTGGAAAAAACTTTGACATTTTTGAAAGGGAAAAAAGCATGAGATTGAAAGACAGGGTTGCATTGATAACCGGGGCGAGTCGGGGAATCGGGGCGGCTATTGCTTTAAAATTGGCAGGTGAAGGTGCGGATATCGCTATCAACTATGCCAATAGCGCGTGCCGTCAGGAAGCGGAAACGGTAAAAAAACAGATTGAAGCATTTGGCAGAAAGGCGTGTATTTTTGAAGCCAATGTGGCAGATTTTAATCAGGCGGCAGCTATGACAGATGCAGTTATTGGGGAATTTGGCAAAATTGATATTTTGGTTAACAATGCAGGTATTAACCGTGACAACTTGCTGGTACGGATGAAAGAAGAAGATTGGGATGCGGTACTTGGTGTAAATTTAAAAGGTGTTTTTAATGTAACTAAAGCAGTAGTGAAATATATGATGAAACAACGCTATGGCAGAATTATTTCCATTAGCAGCGTGGTGGGTGTGGCAGGTAATGCCGGGCAGGTAAATTATGCTGCTGCCAAAGCGGGGATTTTAGGTTTGACTAAATCTGTGGCAAAAGAAGTGGCAGGACGGAATATTACTGCTAATGCTATTGCTCCCGGATTTATCCGTACTGCTATGACCGCGAATTTGCCGGAGAAAACGGTGGCAGAAACATTGAAGTTCATTCCTTTGGGAAGAATGGGTGAAGCGGAAGATATCGCCAAAGGGGTTTTGTTTTTTGCCAGTGAGGAAGCGGACTATGTTACAGGACAAACTTTACATATTGACGGCGGTATGTTAATGTAGTATAGTAAGTAATGTATTTTTTAAGGAGGTGAAACTGGTTGGATACTTTTGAGAGGGTAAGAAAGATTGCCTGCGACCAACTAAGTGTTGAAGAAGACGCAGTAAAAATGGAATCTGCATTTATTGATGATTTGGGCGCCGACTCTTTGGATATTGTAGAATTGATAATGGCCTTTGAAGAAGAATTTGAAATTGAAATCCCAGATGAGAAGGCAGAAAAAATTCGGACAGTTGCTGATGCTGTGAAAATGCTTGATGAAGAGCTTAAATAAGAAATAAATTGTGGGACAGGGGCGCGAGGTAATCGGGCCCCTGTTTGGCAGTTAAGGGATAAAGGTGTGATTTGATGAAAAGAAGAGTGGTGATTACGGGTATAGGCCCTGTTACACCGATTGGAATTGGCAAAGAAGATTTTTGGCAGAGTTTGTTGTCAGGAAAAAGTGGAGTTGGGATGATTACCGCTTTTGACACTACTAATTTTAATGTCAAAATTGCTGCTGAAGTAAAAGATTTTAATTTTGAAAATTATGGTGACAAAAAAGAAGGGCGACGGATGGACAGAATGGCACAGTTTGCTGTGGCGGCGTCTAAAATTGCTGTTCAAGATGCTGGCTTGGATATGTCTAAGGAAAATCCGTATCGTTGTGGGGTTTGTGTTGGTAGCGGTATTGGCGGGTTGCATACTTTTACCGAGCAGACATGGAAATTTAAGGAAAAAGGCCCCCGTTTTGTCAGCCCTTTGTTTATTCCTATGATTTTAGGTAATATGGCAAGTGGTGAGATTGCTATTGCCTGTGGTATGAAAGGAATTAATACTTGTTTACAGACAGCGTGTGCCACCAGTACCAATGCGTTGGGAGATGCTTTCCGTTCCATTGCTTATGGTGATGCGGATGTTATTTTGGCAGGCGGCAGTGAGGCGGCTGTAAATGAGATGGCGATTGCCGGGTTTGGTAATATGAAAGCGCTTAGCACAGATAATGACAGACCACAACAGGCAAGCCGACCCTTTGACAAGACCAGAAACGGGTTTGTATTGGGCGAAGGGGCAGGGGTTTTGGTTTTGGAAGAATTGGAACACGCCAAACAACGTGGAGCATATATTTATGCGGAGTTGGCAGGTTATGGCGCTAATTGTGATGCCCATCATATGACAGCACCTGACCCTACGGGCGAGGGCGCGGCAGAATGTTTCCGTATGGCTTTGATGGATGCGGGATTGCAACCTGAGGATGTGGATTACATTAACGCACACGGTACTTCTACAGAACTGAATGATAAGGCGGAAACTTTGGCGATAAAAAATGTGTTTGGCGAATATGCCTATAAGTTGGCTGTTTCCAGTATTAAATCTATGACAGGGCATTTGTTGGGAGCGGCAGGCGGAATTGAAGCCATTGCTACAGTGTTGGCGATAACAAAGGGGATTTTGCCACCTACCATCAATTATGAAAATGTTGATGCGGAAAACGGCTTGGATTTGGATTATGTTCCTAATAAAGCACGGGCTGCGGATGTTAAAGTGGCATTGAGCAACAATTTGGGCTTTGGTGGGCATAACGCTTGTATTGTTTTGAAAAAGTTTGAGTAATAATGGGTAATAATATGGACAAGAAAAGAGCCGGGAAGTTGAAGCAATTTGCTTTTGCTCTCGGCTTGCAATTTAATAATATAGATTATTTGAATGAGGCATTGACACATTCCAGTTATACTAATGAACATAACCATTGTCTTTGCAATGAAAGATTGGAATTTTTGGGCGATGCGGTTTTAGATGTAATAGTCAGTGATTATCTGTTTCACGATAAAAAACTGGATGAAGGTAAACTGACTAAATACCGTTCCCATTTTGTACGGGAGGCAAGTTTGGTCAAATATGCCCGTGCTTTGCATTTGGGTGATGTTTTGCGTTTGGGACGTGGTATGCAAAATGATGTGGGCATTGCAATGCTGGCAGATACTTTTGAGGCACTGGTGGCAGCGATTTATAAAGACGGCGGTATGGAAAGTGCCAGTAAGTTTGTACTGTCTTTGATGGCAAAAGATATGGATGAGGCATTTAATGTTGGTGTGGAGGAAAACTATAAATCTTGTTTACAAGAAAAATTGCAGGAAAATGGTGAAGTAAACATTAACTATGAATTAATGGAACGCACAGGGCCTGCCCACGCGCCAATATTTAAGGTACAAGTAAGTGTGGACGGTAAGGTGTTGGGAGAAGGAGCAGGCACAACTATCCGTGGGGCGGAACAGGAAGCGGCAAAGAACGCTTTGGGGAAAAAGTAAAATTGTCCTCTGGGAGAGTACAAAGTTACTTGAACATGAGTACATATAATGGTATAATTTTTATTAATGTGTCACAAAGTGGCAATCAGAGAGGAGATTAAAATGAAAGCAAAAAAAATTTTGACGGCATTGTTGGCATCAGTTTGCGTATTTGGAGCAACTGCTACAATGGCAAGTGCTGAAGAAGTAATTAAAGTTGGCGTGTTTTTGCCTTTGACAGGTGATAATGCTGCCGGCGGTGAATTGGAGTTGCGTGGTATTAAATTGGCAAATGAAAACCACAGCACTGTATTGGGCAAGAAAATTCAATTAGTTGTGCAAGATAACAAATCAGACAAGGCAGAAGCAGCCAATGTTGTTGCCCGTCTGATTGAGAAAGATAAAGTTTGTGCTATTGTAGGGACTTATGGTTCTTCTTTGGCAATGGCGGCAGGAAATATTGTTAAAGAAAACAAGATTCCGGCAGTTGGGACTTCTTGTACTAACCCACAGGTAACAGCAGGTAACGATTATTATTTCCGTGCTTGCTTTATTGATCCGTTTCAAGGTACCGTAATGGCAAACTATATGAAGAAGCTTGGCTACAAAAAAGTAGCAGTTATTCAGGAAGTTTCTAACGATTACAGCGTTGGTCTGGCTAAATTCTTTATGGATGCTTATAAGAAAATGGGTGGTCAGATTGTGGATGTTGCCAACTATCAGACAGGTGATAAAGATTTTACCGCAATTTTGACTAATGTTAAGGCAAAGAACCCTGATGCAATTTATGCTCCGGGTAATTTTACCGAATCTGCAATGATGATTGACCAAGCCCGTCAACTTGGTTTGAAAATTAATTTCTACGGCGGGGACACTTGGGAAACTAATGACTTTTTGGAAGTAGGCGGTGACGCTGTAGAAGGTGCTGTTTTGACTACTGCTTTTGGCAGGGAAATGGCTACTACCAAAGAAGCAAAGATTTTCCTTGATTCCTTTGAAAAACAATTCAAAGGTGAGGAACCTTCCGCTTTGACCGCTTTGGCTTATGATGCTTATATGTTGGTTTATTATGGCATTGAAAAGGCAGGCAGCACTAATTCTGTGGCTATCCGTAATGCCATTGCCGCTAACAAAAATTTACCTTTGGTAACAGGCAAGACCACATTGGATGTTAATGGTGACCCTGTAAAAGGTGCTGTTATCAAGACCGTAAAGAACGGTAAATTTGTTTACGTTGATTTTGTTCAACCTAAATAATCAAGTATGATTTGTGCTCCCTTGCTTCAAAGGTGAGGGAGCATATTTTATTCAAGTCCGGAGTATAGTATGGATTTTGCAACTTTATTTCAAGCATTTAGTGATATGACTTTTGTCAGTTTTTGCCAGCACATGGTTAATGGCATTTCTTTGGGCAGTTTGTATGCCTTGATTGCCATTGGGTATACTATGGTTTATGGCATTTTGCTGATGATTAATTTTGCGCATGCTGATATTGTTATGATGGCATGCTATTTTGCTTTTTTTGGTATCAGAATTTTTCAGATTCCTTGGTTTGTTACTTTGATTGGGGTGATTGTGGCGACAGCGGTTTTGGGTGTGGTTATTGAACGTTGTGCTTACAGACCTTTGCGGGATGCACCCAAAAATTCGGTGTTGATTTCGGCAATTGGCGCTTCCTTTTTATTAGAAAATTTTGCTAACTATGTTTTTGGTGGCAGACCTTTGCGTTTCCCAAAAATCAGTTTGTTGGCTCAAAATATTAGTATTGGTGATGTGCGTACCCAGTTTATTTGTTTATGTATTCCTGTTGTGTTGGTTGTTTGTTTGATGGTGTTGTTGCACATTATCAATCACACTAAAACAGGTATGGCAATGCGGGCTGTGTCCAAAGATTATGAAATTGCACGGGTAATGGGAGTTGATATTGACAAAATTATTTCCATTACTTTTGTTATCGGCTCATCTTTGGCGGCGATTGGTGCGTTTATGTGGGGTGTACGATATCCGGGCATTACCCCTTATTTGGGAGTGATGCCGGGTTTGAAATGCTTTATTGCGGCGGTGGTCGGCGGTATCGGTAATATCAAAGGTGCGGTTATTGGCGGTTTTATTTTAGGTTTGGGCGAGGTGCTGATTGTGGCATTTTTCCCTGCATTAAGCGGTTATCGTGATGCCTTTGCGTTTATGGTTTTGAGTATTATTCTTTTCTACAAACCTACGGGTTTGCTGGGTGAAAAGACAACGGAGAAGGTGTGATTATGGACAAGAAGAAAAATATCATTTTTACAACAGTTGCCCTTATCGTACTTTTTGGTGCTGCCTGTGCCGCCCAGTTTGGTTTGGATGCCTATCTGCGGCGTGTGGCAAACCTGTGTATGATTTATGCCATTATTGGTTTAAGTTTGCAGATTGTTAATGGTTTTTGCGGTCAGTTCAGTTTGGGTCAGGCGGGTTTTATGGCGATTGGCGCTTATGTGGTAGGTGTATTTACAGTGCCTGTGGAATTGCGGGAAAAAGTGTTTTATGCTGTGCCTATGAATCCGTTAATTGCTGATATTCAAATGCCCGTGTGGCTGGCGTTGATTGTTGGCGGTCTGTTGGCGGCATTGGTGGCATTTTTGATTGGCTTCCCTGTGTTGCGTTTGCACGGAGATTATCTTGCGATTGCTACTTTGGGATTTTCGGAAATTATCCGTATTGTCATAACCAATGCCCAAAGTTTTACCAATGGGGCGTTGGGAATTAAAGATATTCCGCCGTTGAATGATGCCCGCTATATCTTTGTAGTTTGTGCCATTACTTATATTTTTGTTACTGCTTTAATAAATTCATCTTATGGCAGGGCATTTAAGGCCATCCGTGAGGATGAAATAGCGGCAGAGGCAATGGGTATTGATTTGTTCAAACATAAATGTATGGCTTTTATGTTCAGTGCGTTTTTTGCCGGTGTGGGTGGCGGTTTATATGGTGCGTTGCTGGGAACAGTTGACCCCAAAAACTTTTTGTTCACCTTGACCTATAATTTCGTGTTGATAATTGTATTAGGTGGTATGGGTTCTATAACCGGTTCAATGTTGGGTGCAATTTTGGTTACGGGCGGGTTGGAATTTTTGCGTGTCTTTGACGAGCCGTTGGAAGTTTTTGGTATGGCAATACCGTTGTTCCGTCCCGGTTTCAGAATGGTAATTTTCAGCATTTTATTGATGGTGTGTGTACTGTTCTGGCGAAAAGGTATAATGGGTACTGAAGAATTTACTTGGGAAAAATTTAAAAAATTTGTTAAAAATCCTGTAGGTTATTGGAAGGGGGATGAGCATCATGGCTGATAAATATGCAAATCCCATAATTTTAAAAACAAATGGCATTACTATGCGTTTTGGCGGTGTGGTGGCAGTCAGCAACCTTAATTTGGAAATTCATCAGGGTGAAATTGTGGCTTTGATTAGACCCAATGGAGCAGGCAAAACTACTGCATTCAATATGATTACAGGAGTTTATACACCAACCGAAGGCAATATCTATTTCAATCCTGAAGGGTACAGGGGACATAATATGGTAATTACTGGGAAAAAACCCAGTGGAATTGCCAAGTTAGGAATTGCCCGTACTTTCCAAAATATCAGGTTGTTCAAAGATTTAAGTGTTTACGAAAATGTAATGATAGCCAAACATTTACGTTTGGAATTAGATGTATTT